>NZ_RJTZ01000082.1:0-15748 GCF_024343515.1 Aquitalea sp. S1-19
TCCTCGCCATGGTGGCAGTGGCGCTGGTGCTGGGTGTGACACTGATCATCCCGATCGGCGGTGCCGACATGCCGGTGGTGGTGTCGATGCTGAACTCATACTCGGGCTGGGCGGCAGCCGGTATCGGTTTCACCCTGAACAACCCGGTGCTGATCATCGCCGGTGCCTGCGTCGGCGCCTCCGGTGCCATCCTGTCCTACATCATGTGCAAGGCGATGAACCGCTCCATCGTATCGGTGCTGCTGGGTGGCTTCGGTGCCGAAGCGGCCGCTGGCGGCGGCGCGGCTTCCGGCCCGAAGAACTACAAGTCCGGTTCGGCTGAAGACGCTGCCTTCCTGATGAGCAACGCCGACAGCGTGATCATCGTGCCGGGCTATGGCCTGGCGGTGTCGCGTGCCCAGCATGCGCTGCAGGAATTTGCCAACTTGCTGACCGAGAAGGGTGTCAATGTGCGCTACGCCATCCACCCGGTGGCTGGTCGTATGCCGGGGCATATGAACGTGCTGTTGGCGGAAGCCGAAGTGCCGTACGAGCAGGTGCAGGAGATGGAGGAGATCAACTCCGACTTCGCCAACACCGACGTGGTGCTGGTGATCGGCGCCAACGACGTGGTCAACCCGGCTGCGCTGAAAGACAAGGCCAGCCCGATCTATGGCATGCCTATCTTGGAAGCGCACAAGGCGCGCACCGTGATCGTGGTCAAGCGTTCGATGAGCGTGGGTTACGCGGGTCTGGATAACGAACTCTTCTACATGGACAAGACCATGATGGTGTTCGGTGACGCCAAGAAGGTGGTCGAAGAGCTGGTCAAGGGCGTCGACCACTAAGCCCGTCTAGCAACAGATGTAAACAAAAGCCCGTCGCATTGCGACGGGCTTTTCGTTTATGCTGCGGCTCAACGCTATATTGCAACCAAGTCGTATCGAAATTATATCGGCGACTGAACAGGAGACATTATGACCCGTCATACCCTTATCGCCCTTTCCGCCGTCGCTGCCCTTTCTGCCTGTGCCAGCCAGGCCCCTTTGTCCGGCCAATGGCAGGCCGGCAGTGGTGAAGGCAAGACCACGCTGTCGCTGAAGGAAGGCATGCTCGCCGCCAGCGCCGGTTGCAACCGTCTGTTCGGGCCGGCTGAAATCAAGGATGGCCGTCTGGTGGTCGGCAATCTGGCCAGCACCATGATGATGTGCCCGCCCGAACTGATGCAAAAAGAAGAAGCCCTGAAAAAGTTGCTGGCAAGCAAGCCGCAAGTCGAGGCGCAAGCCGGCAAGCTGGTGATCAAGAGCGCGGCGCAGACGCTGGTGCTGGATGCCGCGCCTTCGCTTGAAGGCGGCAAGACCCGTTTCATCTATGTGATGGGCGAGACCAAGCCTTGCGTCGGTGTGGCGCCGACACAGTGTCTGCAGGTGCGTGAAGACAAGGCGCAGCCGTGGCAGAACTATCACGGCCAGATCGAAGGCTTTACGCCGGAAGCGGGCCTGAACTACCGCCTGCGTATCAAGGAATTCGACATTGCCAACCCGCCGGCAGACGCACCGTCCAAGCGCTGGGTGCTGGACATGGTGGTCGAGTCCGAAGTGGTTAAGCCTTAATTGCAAGTGCAATGAATGCCAAACCCGCATGCAGCCTGATGGCCGTATGCGGGTTTTTTTGCGATGTCCCAATTCCAAGTTGGCACACATGAGTTTTGGATTTTGTGTCCGCTGCGCGGACGTTTTTTACTTGCCGCTTCCGCGCGGCGAGCGGGCAGGGGCCGGACGCGCCCGGCCCCTTGCATCCCCGGCGCCCCCGAAGTCTCGCGAAACCCCGGCGCAAAACCCTCTGGCGAGGCGCTGGCCAACTCGCGATTCGCTAGCGTCGAATCGCTCAAACAAAGGCCAGCTTAAGACCTCGCCAGAGGATTTTGCACCGGCGCGAGCCTAACGGGGATGGGTTGCTGACGCATGCATGCGCGCTAAGCATAAGTACCAAACCCAAGCGGGCATTGCCTTGTTTACGGTGCGGACAGGGCAAAGCGGGCCAAGGTTGGCAGCAATGCCGGCCAGCGCGCCAGCCTGTGGTCATCCCCGTTCAAGACCGTCATGCGACAGCCGGCGTAATGGCGCGCCGCCTCGCGCCAATCCAGTATTTCATCGTGCGAGCCTTGCACCAGCCAGTAGCGCGCAGCTTGCGGTGTGGCGACAAACATCTGTAGCAATGCCTGGCGGTCTGCGTCACCCAGTATGAAACGCTCGCCGTTGTACGGGTTCAGCTGCTCGCCGCCAAAAGCAGAAAAATGGTCGAATGGCCGCACCGACGGGTTGATCAGCACCGCCTTGAGTCCGTAGCGTTCGGCCAGTGCCGTGGCGTAGAAGCCGCCCAGGCTGCTGCCAATCAATAGCGGCTTTTCGCTCAGGCTTTCGATCAGCCCGGCCGCCTGTTGCAGCGCTTGCGCGGGGTAGGGCGACAGTGCGGGGCAGAGCAGGGTGGTGTCTGGCTGGTGGGCGGCCAGATAGTCGCGGGTTTCGCTGACCTTGAGCGAGCCGGGGCCGGATTTGAAACCGTGCAGATAGAGCCAGTTAGGCATGGTATGTACCGGGTGCGGGATGGGCGGGCGGGTATGCCATGGCCTGCGGCCAGCCGTTGCATCCTGATAATCAAATGTTCTAAGGCGGCCTGACAATCAGCCTAATCATGATGATAAGATAGACGGCAATAAAAACTACCGCCGACAGCATCGCATTATGAAGCCAGCCCATACCGATCATCCAGCCTACCAGGCACTTGCCCACCGTATCCTGATCCTTGATGGCGGCATGGGTACCATGATCCAGCGCCATGCGCTGGAAGAGGCCGACTATCGCGGCGCACGCTTTGCCGGCTGGGGTCACGACGTCAAGGGCAATAACGATCTGCTGGTACTGACCCGGCCCGACATTATCGGCGGCATTCATCAGGCTTATCTTGATGCCGGCGCCGATATTATCGAGACCAATACCTTTAACGCCACCTCCATCGCCATGGCCGACTACGGCATGGAGTCGCTGGTATGGGAGATGAACCGCGAGGCGGCGCGTCTGGTGCGCGAGCTGTGCGATGCCGAAACGGCAAAAAACCCGGCCAAGCCGCGCTTCTGCGCAGGCGTATTGGGGCCGACCAACCGCACCTGCTCGATCAGTCCCGACGTCAACGACCCGGGCTACCGCAACGTCAGCTTCGACGAGCTGGTAGAGGCGTACACCGAGGCGATCGACGGCCTGGTAGCCGGCGGCGCGCATTTCCTGCTGGTCGAAACCATTTTCGACACGCTCAACGCCAAGGCGGCGGTGTTCGCCATCCATCGCTATTTCGATGCGCGCCCGGACGTGGCGCGCCTGCCTATCATGGTCTCGGGCACCATCACCGACCAGTCGGGCCGCACGCTGACCGGGCAGACCACCGAGGCGTTCTACAACAGCCTGTCCCACGCCGAAGCGATGAGTTATGGCCTTAACTGCGCACTGGGGCCGGACCTGCTGCGCCCCTATGTGGAAGAAATGGCGCGCATTTCGGCCAGCTTCGTGTCGGTACACGCCAACGCCGGCCTGCCCAATGCCTTCGGCGGCTACGATTTGTCGCCAACCGAGATGGGGCAGGCGGTACGCGAGTGGGCCGAATCCGGCCTGATCAATATCGTCGGCGGCTGCTGCGGTACCACGCCCGAGCATATTGCGGCCATCGCGCAGGCGGTGGATGGCGTCGCGCCGCGTGCGCTGCCGGCGATCGAGCCCAAGTGCCGGCTGTCCGGTCTCGAGCCATTCAATATCGGCGACCACGACCTGTTCGTGAACGTGGGCGAGCGCACCAACGTCACCGGCTCCAAGGCTTTTGCCAAGCTGATCCTCAATGGCGACTACGCCACTGCGCTGGATGTGGCGCGCCAGCAGGTGGTCAACGGCGCGCAGATCATCGATATCAATATGGACGAGGGCATGCTGGACGCGCACGCGGCCATGGTGCGCTTCCTCAACCTGATCGCTGCCGAGCCCGATATCGCACGCGTGCCCATCATGATCGACTCGTCCAAGTGGGAGGTGATCGAGGCCGGGCTCAAGTGCATACAGGGCAAGGGCATCGTCAACTCGATCTCGATGAAGGAGGGGGTGGACAAGTTTGTCGAGCAGGCTCGCTTGCTGCGCCGCTATGGCGCGGCGGTGATCGTGATGGCTTTTGACGAGCAGGGCCAGGCCGATACCTATGCGCGCAAGATCGAGATCTGCGAGAAGAGCTACCGCATCCTGGTCGACGAAGTCGGCTTCCCGCCAGAAGACATCATCTTCGACCCCAATATTTTTGCGGTGGCGACCGGCATCGAAGAGCACACCCGCTACGGCCTCGACTTTATCGAGGCTACCGGCTGGATCAAGCAAAACCTGCCGCACGCCAAGATTTCCGGCGGCGTCTCCAATGTCTCATTCAGCTTCCGCGGCAACAACAAGGTGCGCGAGGCGATCCATGCGGTGTTCCTCTATCACGCCATCCAGCGCGGCATGACCATGGGCATCGTCAACGCCGGCGCCCTGGAGGTATACGACGAGGTCGACCCGGTATTGCGCGAGCGTATCGAGGACGTGGTGCTGGTGCGCGGCGCGGACATGGTGGCGGTGACCGAGGCGCTGATCGCGCTGGCGGAAAGCTTCCGCGGTGACGCCAAGGTCGGCAAGGGTGAAGACCTAGCCTGGCGCGAATTGCCGGTAGAAAAACGTCTCGAGCACGCGCTGATCAAGGGCATTACCACCTATATCGTCGAAGACACCGAAGAAGTGCGCCTCAAGTGCGCGCGCCCTATCCATGTGATCGAAGGCCCGCTGATGGACGGCATGAATGTGGTCGGCGACCTGTTCGGTGCCGGCAAGATGTTCCTGCCGCAGGTGGTGAAGTCGGCGCGGGTGATGAAGGCGGCAGTGGCACACCTGGAGCCGTTTATCGAGGAAGAAAAGATCCGCATGGGCCTGGCCGACGCGCCGGCCAAGGGCGTGATCGTGATGGCGACGGTCAAGGGTGATGTGCACGATATCGGCAAGAACATCGTCGGCGTGGTGCTGCGCTGTAACAACTATCAAGTCATCGATCTGGGCGTAATGGTGTCGTGCCAGAAGATCCTCGATACTGCGCGCGAGGTTGGCGCCGACATCATCGGTCTGTCCGGCCTGATCACGCCATCTCTGGAAGAAATGAGCCATGTCGCCAAGGAAATGCAGCGCCAGGGCTTCACCATTCCGCTGCTGATCGGCGGCGCCACCACCAGCCGCGTGCATACCGCGGTCAAGATCGCGCCGCATTACAGCGGCCCGGTCATCTATGTGGCCGATGCCAGCCGCGCGGTCGGCGTGTGTTCCAACCTGCTGTCCGATACCTTGTGCGATGCTTTTGTTGCCGAAGTGGCGGCAGATTACGCCAAGGCGCGCGCCATCCATGAAGGGCGCGGCGAGGCGAAGCTGCTGTCCATCGCAGACGCGCGCGCGCACGGCTTCAAGGCCGACTGGGACAGCTACACGCCGCCGGTGCCGCAGTGGCTGGGCGTGCGCCGTTTTGAACACTACCCGCTGTCCGAGATCGCGCGCTATATCGACTGGACGCCGTTCTTCCAGAGCTGGGAGCTGGCTGGGCGCTATCCGGCCATTCTCGAAGACGAAGTGGTCGGCGAGTCGGCGAAGAGCCTGTTTGCCGACGCACAGGCGATGCTGGCGCAAATCATCGACGGCAACTGGCTATCCGCCAATGCCGTGCTCGGCCTGTTCCCGGCCGCGAGCGTCAATCACGACGATATCGAGATCTATGATCCGGAGTCCGGTGCGCTGCGCATGAGCTGGACCGGCTTGCGCCAGCAGCTGGTCAAGACCGACAAGGACGGCAACGGCAACCCGGACTGGGCGCTGGCCGACTTCATTGTTCCACGTGAAACCGGCAAGGCCGACTATATCGGCGCCTTCGCCGTCACCGCCGGCATCGGTATTGATGAGCATGTGGCGCGTTTCGAAGCGGCCAACGATGACTACTCGGCCATCCTGCTGAAAGCCCTGGCCGACCGTCTGGCCGAGGCCTTCGCCGAGCTGATGCATCACCGCGTGCGCACCGAGTTCTGGGGCTACGCCGCAGATGAGGATCTGGCCAACGAGGCGCTGATAGACGAGGCCTACCGCGGCATCCGTCCGGCACCGGGCTATCCGGCGTGCCCGGATCATACGGTGAAGAAGGCGCTGTTCGAGTTGCTGGACGCGCCGGGCATAGGCATGAGCCTGACCGAAGGCTACGCCATGCTGCCAACCGCCGCCGTGTCCGGCTTCTACTTCAGCCACCCGGACAGCCGCTACTTCGGCATCGGCAAGCTTGGCCGCGATCAGGTCGCCGATTATGCCGAGCGCCGTGGCGTCAGCATCGAGCAGGCCGAGCGCGACCTCGCACCCAACCTCGGCTATAGCGCCTGAGGCTAGCCGCGGCCGCCGGCTGCGGCTTACACGACAATAAAAGCGCGGGCACAGACCCGCGCAAGGCAGGGGAGAAACCGATGTTTCCGTTTGAAGTGTGGCTCGCGTATACCGCGGCCTGTGTATTGCTGATTGTCTCGCCGGGGCCGGATAACCTGCTCGCGATCGGGCGTGGCCTGAGCCAGGGCTGGCGGGCGGCGCTGGTGTCTTCGCTTGCTTCCGGCGCCGGCATCCTGTTCCACGTGCTGCTCGCCACCTGCGGGCTGACGCTGCTGATGAAGACGTCGATGCTGGTGTTTTGGATCGTCAAGGGCCTCGGCGCCGGCTACCTCGTGTGGCTGGGTATCAAGGCCTTGCGTACGCGTTCCCTGATCAGCTTCGAGCCGGCCGCACGTCAGCCGATGCGGGCGATCTTCCTGTCCGGCCTGCTCTCGGCCGTGCTCAACCCCAAGCCCGGTTTGTTCGTGCTGGCATTCATCCCGCAGTTCGTCAGCCCGGCGCGCGGCGACGCCAGCGTGCAGATGCTGATCTACGGCGCGTGGTTTGCCGCGCTCACCTGTGTCGTGTTCGCGCTGATGGGTGCGTTCGCGTCGCGCCTAGCTGGCCTGTTGCAGGCGCGGCCACGGGTGGTCGCCGGTCTCAATATCGGTGCCGGCAGTGCCTTCGTCGCCGCCGGCCTGTCGGTCGCCACGCTGAGCAACAAGTAAGGTTCTACAGGCGCTGCAGCCAGTCTGTCGCGCCTGCCACGCCGGCCTGTCCGGCGACGGAAAGTCCCCACCACATGGCGGCGGTGCTGGCGGCGCCCAGCAGCGTCATGCCGTAACCGGCGGCCAGCAGTGCGCCATCGCGCACGCGCAGCCCCAGCGTCAACAGCACGATGGCGGCGGCCGGAATCACATTGTCGAAACTCACCAGCGGTACCGGCGTCAGTAGCGCGAGACCTGCCACGGCCAGCATCAGCGTATTGCCGGCGCGCATGCGGCTGCCCGACAGGGCCAGCCAGCGCGGGCGCGATACATGCGGCAGCCAGCCAAACAGGCGCGCCTGCAGCCTGTCCATGCCGCGCACCAGCGCGTCCGGCAGCGTGCGTTCGGCCAGAAAACCGGGCAGGGAGAGGGCGCGCTGTTGCAGATGCGCCAGCGCCAGCGCGACGGTGATCAGCCCCAACGTGGTCGACATGCCGGGCAGGGCGACCGGGATCAGCATGGGCAGCGCCAATAGTGCAATGCGGTCCAGTTGCTGGCGCGGCTGGCGACCGAGGGCATCGGCTACGCGCTGTCCGCTTTGCGGTGCGGGTAAGGCCAGAATGCGTGGCCATAAGGCCGAACGGCGGGCTTGGGGCATGATGGACCCTGAGACGAGAATGCAGAGAAAGAGCCGGGGAGACGGCTTTAGTTCCCTCTAGTATGCCATTTATGTGATGGCTGAGTCCGGCAGCTGAATGTCAGACGTCTATAACAGAACAATCGCGAATTGAATGTTTAGACATTAGGAGATTTTCATGTCCCGGCTTCCCTATTCAGTGCAGTTGTTCGGCAGCCTGACCCGTTACTGGCCGGGCTTGTTGGCGGTCGGCGTGCTTTACCTGATCGGTGGTTCTATCGGCTTGTTTGCCAGCGTGGCTTACACCATAGGTGCAGTACTGGTGGCCGGCGCTTTGCTGGTGGCAGCCTCTGCACTCAAGCTCTATAGCGCGGTGTTTCATGGTGCAGGCTGGAGGGGGCGCAGCATCGCCATTTTGACGGCGCTGATGTATCTGGCGGCAGGCGCTTTGATGGTGTTGCAGCCGCTGGCCGCCGCCGCGTGGCTGACCCTGATCATGGGCGGATTTTTGCTGGCGGTCGGTTTTATGCGTGCTGTCAATGGTGTGCAGCACAGGCCGGAGCAAGGCTGGGGCTGGGTGGTGGCCGGAGGCGTGTTTTCCATGCTGTTTGGCCTTTACCTGCTTGCCAGCTGGCCGGTGTCGGCTTTGTGGCTGATCGGGCTGGCCGTCAGCTTCGAGCTGATTTTTGATGGCTGGGCTGCGGTATTCATGGCTTTGGCTGCACGCCGTGTCCATGCCGAAATCAGCAAGCAGGAGCAGAGTAAGGCATCGTGAGACGACTGTTTGAGCCAGATCAAGCAAACGCGGTTTGAAACGATGGGCTGACGGATTTTTTTCGCCTGCCCGTGTTATGCTAAAGCCATAGCAAGATTAATAAAACGGCAACCATCATTGATCAAGGAGTAACCATGTTTCCAGAATACCGCGAACTGATTTCCAAGCTGAAAACCGAAGACGCCCACTTTTCCCGCCTGTTCGATGAGCACAATGATCTGGACCAGAAGATCAAGAATGTCGAAGCCAATATCGAGCTGGCTAGCGCTGTAGAGCTGGAAACGCTGAAAAAGCAGAAGCTGCAGCTGAAGGATGCCTTGTACGAGATCCTGAAAAAAGCGGCCTGAGGCCGGCATTGAAAAAACCCGCCTGAGGCGGGTTTTTTTATTGGCTATGTCGTCAATGTACTTTCGTCCTCTCCGGCTTCCTCGCCGAGGAAACCGCCACTCTGGTGTGCCCATAGCCGCGCATACAGGCCTTTTTGTGCCAGCAACTGGTTGTGTGTACCTTGCTCCACGATATGCCCCTGATCCAGCACCACCAGCCTGTCCATGGCGGCGATGGTCGACAGGCGGTGGGCGATGGCGACCACGGTCTTGCCCTCCATCAGCCGGTACAGGCTGCCCTGAATGGCGGCTTCGACTTCGCTGTCCAGTGCGCTGGTGGCTTCGTCCAGCAGCAGGATGGGAGCGTCTTTCAGCATTACGCGGGCAATGGCGATGCGCTGGCGCTGTCCGCCGGACAGCTTGACCCCGCGCTCGCCGACATGGGCATCGTAGCCAGTGCGTTGCTTGGGGTCGCTCAGGCTCTGGATAAAGTCATGCGCTTCGGCGCGTTGTGCTGCGCTGACCATTTCGTCATCACCTGCATCCGGTCTGCCGTATAGCAGATTGTCGCGTACCGAGCGGTGCAGCAGCGAGGTATCCTGCGTCACCATGCCGACTTGTGCGCGCAAGCTGTCCTGCGTGACCGTACGGATATCCTGACCGTCGATCAGGATGCGGCCTTGTTCGACATCGTAAAAGCGCAGCAGCAGATTGACGATGGTGGACTTGCCGGCACCGCTGCGCCCGACCAGACCGATTTTTTCACCCGGGCGTATGGTCAGCGTCAGCTGGTCGATGACCTTGCGCTCGCCGCCATAGGCAAAACCCACGTTTTCAAAACGCACTTCACCATGCGTCACTTTCAGTGGCTGCGCGCCGCTCTGATCATTGATCGCGACCGGGCGTGCCAGTGTGTTGATGCCGTCCTGAACCGTGCCGATATGCTCGAACAGGCTGGACATCTCCCACATGATCCAGTGCGAAATGCCGTTCAGCCGCAGCGCCATTGCCGTGGCCGCCGCCACCGCGCCGATACCGACATTGCCCTGCGTCCACAGCCATAGCGAGACGCCGGCCGTGCTGGCGATCAGCAGCATGCTGGTCAGGTGGTTGATGACTTCAAAACCGCTGACCAGGCGCATCTGGCTGTGCACGGTCAGCATGAATTCCTGCATGGCGCTTTTGGCAAAGCCGGCTTCGCGCTGGGCATGGCTGAATAATTTGATGGTCGAAATATTGGTGTAGGCATCGGTGATGCGCCCGGCCATCAGGCTGCGCGCATCGGCCTGACGGCTGGCGGCCTTGCCCAGACGCGGCACGAAAAAAGCCAGCGTGGCGATATACAGCACGAGCCAGCCAAGAAAAGGCAGCAGCAGGACAAGGTCGAAGCTGCCGACCACGGCGGTCATGGTGATGAAGTAAATCACCACGAATACCATGATGTCGCACACGATCATTACGGTATCGCGCACAGCCAGCGCGGTCTGCATCACTTTGGCCGAAACGCGGCCGGAGAATTCGTCCTGATAGAAATGCATGCTCTGGCCGAGCAGGTGGCGGTGATAGTTCCAGCGCAAGCGCATCGGGAAGTTGCCGAACAGGCCCTGATACTTGCACATGGCTTGCAGGGCAACCAAGAGGGGGCTGGCCATCAGGATGGCGAACAGCAGCAGCAATTTGTCGCGCTCCTGCTGCCACAAGGTCGACGGGCTGGCATGGCTGAGCCAGTCGACCACCGAGCCCAGCATGGAGAACAGCAAGGCTTCAAAAGCGCCGATGCTGGCGGTCAGTATGATCACGCCGGCAATCAGGGGGCGCATGCCGGCGGTAGCCGACCAGACAAAGGGGAAAAAGCCCTTGGGCGGTTGTGCCGCCGGGCTATCCGGATAGGGATTGACCCTTTTTTCAAACCAGCTAAACAAGACAGTCTCCGTTTCAGTGTCGCCGCCTGGCGATGGCACTGATTATATGGGTGGAATACCTGCCTGTTATTGTACTGGCGTTTACTGTGCGGTGACTTCGAAGCGGATCGGCCAGAAAGCGTCCTGGCCGGGGTAGATATCGGCGATCACCTGACGCAACTCGGGCAGGCTCATGTTTTCTTGCTGCGCGTGTTCTTCGTTGAAGTCAGCCAGCGCCAGCGGGCTGATTTCCAGCACGCGCAACTGGCAAAACCAGCGGTCGTCTTCAAAAGTATGGACTTCCAGCAGTTCGCCAGGCTTAGGCCAGGATTCGCTGTCGTCGCGGATGGTAATGGTTTTACGCCCGGCCAGAATGTCGGGAATGAAGCGGGAAAAGAAGGTAAATTTGCGGTTCATGATTGTCGCCTTGGCTGGTGTCCGGGGCCGGTGTCGCTGACGGTGCAGTATGTGCCGGACCAAACAAAACCGGCATAGTACCCCGCTTGACCCTGTCGCAGAGTACAATGCCGCGCCACCCGAAAGGAAGATGACGTCCGCGCCTCTCTCCAGCCGGCCCGATTATCCTTTAAAGGGAGCTTGCATGCATACCGAACTGAATGAACTGTTACAAAGCGCCAGCAGCGCACGTGCCGAACTGGCCGCCCAGCTCACCGCCGAAGGCACCAATACCTGGCGCCTGTTCCACGGCAGCGTGGAAGGCCGTCCGGGCCTGACCATAGACCGCTACGGCGATCTGGTATTGATCCAGACTTTCCATACGCCATTGGCTGAAGGCGAAGAGGCGGCGATTGCCGACTTTTTCCGCGCTGCCATCCCTGAGCTGGTAACGGTATACAACGACCGCAGCGCCGGCAATTCGCGCATTGCCAATGAGCTTGGCGGTGCCGAGCTGGAGGCTGCCGAAGCCGCGCACATTGCACGCGAGATGGGTGTTGATTACTACATCCAGGGGCGTCATGCCGGGCAAGACCCGTGGCTATTCCTCGATTTGCGCGCCGGACGCCGCCGCGTGATGGAGCTGGCAGCCGGCAAGACCGTGCTTAACCTGTTCTCTTATACCTGCGGCGTGGGCCTGGCTGCGGCCAAGGCCGGAGCCAGCTTTGTAATGAATGTGGATTTTGCCGAGTCCAGTCTGGCTGTCGGCCGTGCCAATGCCAAGATGAACGCCTTGCCGACCCGTCCGCGTTTCCTGCATAGCGATGCTTTTGCTGCCTTGCGCCAGCTTGCCGGCCTGGGTCAGGCCAAGTTCGTGCGCGGCAAGCGCATGCCTCCGTTCCCCGAACTTGAGCCGCGCCAGTTCGATCTGGTCTTCCTGGATCCGCCACGCTATGCCAAGAGCCCGTTCGGCGTGGTCGATCTGGTGAATGACTATTCGGCGCTGTTCAAGCCGGCACTGCTGGCAACCGCCGAAGGCGGCACGCTGATCTGCTGCAATAATGTGGCACAGGTTGATCGCGATGCCTGGCTGGATCAGTTGCAGCGCAGTGCAGCCAAGGCCGGCCGTCCGATTCGTGCCGCACAGTGGATCATGCCCGAAGCCGACTTCCCGAGCAGCGATGGCAACCCGCCGCTGAAAATGGTGCAGTTGTCGGTTTGATTCTGTTCTACGCCGGGCCGTCTGGCCCGGCTTTTATCCGTTTGCCTCCATGTCCGAATTGAAGTACCTGCAACACTACGCGCCTGAACTGCAGGCACGCGTGCGCGCCCTGATGGACGCCGGCTCGCTGGGCGAGGTCATTACCGGCAAATACCCCGGGCGCCATGACATCCAGACCGACAAAGCCTTGTATCAGTACGTCGGCGAGCTGAAGCAGCGCTATCTGAAAAGCGTACCGGCGCTGGCCAAGGTTATGTACGACAACCAGATGGATCTGGTGCGCGGCACCTTGGGCACGCAAACCCAGATTTCGCGGGTGCAGGGCAACCGCCTCAAAAGCAAGAACGAGGTGCGCATTGCCGCGCTGTTTCGCGAAGCACCCGAGCCTTTTCTGCGCATGATCGTGGTACACGAGCTGGCACACCTGAAGGAAAAGCAGCACGACAAGGCGTTTTACAAGCTGTGTTGCCATATGGACGCCGACTATCACCAGCTGGAATTCGATATGCGCTTGTGGCTGACCTGGCGCGACATGAAAACGGACGCCTGAGTCCGTTTTTTTGCTTCTTCTTTTTCTTTTAGCCCTCATCTTCCGTCCGTCCCCAGCAGATTCTTGCTTGTTGTTCCGTATGGCCTGGGTTTGTTATCCGAGTCATGTCGATCTGCCTGCGCTTGCAATTTGAGCGCCTGCCAATATATAGAGAGAGCTGTCGTAATGACCGTGGCAGCTCTTCTTATCGGGAATCAATATGCAGCAGTTTGACGGAACCACCATTATTTCTGTCCGTCGCGGCGAGCGCGTAGCGCTGGGCGGCGACGGGCAAGTGACGCTGGGCAATATCGTGATCAAGTCCACCGCGCGCAAAGTGCGCCGTCTGTATCACGACAAGGTGCTGGCCGGTTTTGCCGGCGGTACCGCCGATGCCTTTACTTTGTTCGAGCGCTTTGAAGCCAAGCTGGAAAAGCATCAGGGGCATCTGGTGCGCTCGGCGGTCGAGTTGGCCAAAGACTGGCGTACCGACCGCATGTTGCGCCGGCTGGAAGCCATGCTGATCGTGGCCGACCGCGACAGCACGCTGATCATTACCGGTAACGGCGACGTACTCGAGCCGGAGCAAGGCATTGCCGCCATCGGTTCGGGTGGCGCATTTGCCCAGTCGGCCGCGCGTGCGCTGTTCGAGAACACCGAACTTGATCCTGCCGTGGTCGTGAAGAAGTCGCTGGAAATCGCCGGCGACATCTGTATCTACACCAACCAGAATCATCTGATTGAAACCCTGGACTGAAAACGCGTGTGCTGATTGCACGCGCTAGTGCGCGGTAATCGCCCGAACGGAGTTTCCATGACTACCATGACCCCGCAGGAAATCGTCCACGAACTGGACAAGAACATCATCGGCCAGCACGCCGCCAAGCGTGCCGTCGCCATTGCCCTGCGCAACCGCTGGCGCCGCCAGCAAGTGGCGGAGCCGCTGCGTAGCGAAATCACACCCAAGAATATCCTGATGATAGGGCCGACCGGGGTGGGCAAGACCGAAATCGCCCGCCGTCTGGCCCGTCTGGCCAATGCGCCCTTTATCAAGGTCGAGGCGACCAAGTTTACCGAGGTCGGTTATGTCGGGCGTGACGTCGACACCATCATCCGCGATCTGGTGGAAGTGGCGTTGAAGGAAACCCGCGACAGCGCCATCAAGAAGAACCGTTATCGTGCCGAAGACGCGGCCGAGAACCGTATTCTTGATGTCCTGCTGCCGGGGCCGCGCCAGAGCCCGGGTTTCTTTGCCGACGAGCCTGCCCCAGCCGTAGAGAAGACGGAAGAGAACAGCACGCGGCAGAAATTCCGCAAAATGCTGCGTGAAGGCAAGCTGGACGAGAAGGAAATCGAAGTCGAGGTCGCCGCTGCGGCCCCCGCGATGAACATCATGGGCCCGCCGGGGATGGAAGACTTTACCGGCCAGCTGCAGTCGATGTTCCAGGGTCTGGGCGCAGGCAAGAAAAAAGCCAGCAAGATGACCGTGGCCGAAGCGCGTCGCGTGCTGATCGATGAAGAAGCCGCCAAGCTGGTGAATGAAGAAGAACTGCGCAGCGAAGCGCTGTCCAATGTCGAACAGAACGGCATCGTGTTCCTCGACGAGATCGACAAGGTGACTAGCCGCTCCGAAGGCAGTGGTGCCGATGTCTCGCGTGCCGGTGTGCAACGCGATCTGTTGCCGCTGGTCGAAGGCACCACGGTGACCACCAAGTACGGCATGGTCAAGACCGATCACATTCTGTTTATCGCATCGGGTGCTTTCCATCTGTCCAAGCCATCGGACCTGATTCCCGAGCTGCAGGGGCGCTTCCCGATCCGGGTCGAGCTGTCTTCGCTTTCGGTGGATGATTTCAATGCCATCCTTACCGGTACCGATGCCTGCCTGACCCGGCAGTATCAGGCACTGCTGGAAACCGAGGGCGTGGAACTGGCCTTTGTCGAGTCGGGTATTCGCCGTCTGGCCGAGATTGCCTGGCAGGTAAACGAGAAAACCGAGAATATCGGTGCGCGCCGCCTGTATACCGTGATGGAAAAGTTGCTGGAGGAAGTTTCCTTCGATGCCAAGGCGGGTGTGTGCGAAATCAATGCCGAGTATGTGGACAGCAAGCTGGAAATGGTTGCCCAGCGTGAAGATCTAGCGCGTTACGTGCTCTGATTGATAGGCGCTGCATGCTTAATGTTTAAAAAGCCGCACTTTGTGCGGCTTTTTATTTATCTTCCGGGTGAATGCCATATCAACTTTGTCTGAATATGGCTGATTTGGATATTGCAGCAGATGTTTAGATTAATGTTTGCCATGAATTTACTTGCGTAAGTATTTGATTAGTTTGTTTTTGTTTGTTTTTTGCTGTCAATAAATCATGAATGGCACTAACTTTTTTAAAGAATAAGCTTGACGCCTATTTCACGGTTCTGTATATTTCGCCTCCTCAGCTGACGACGCACACGAAACAAGCGGCGCGGCACTGCTCTTTAACAGAACGAACAACCGATAGGTGTGAGTGCTTGGCGATGCCAAACACTCGCACTGCAAGAAGATTGGAAACGTAAAGTTTCTTTGAACTTGCGTGCCAAAGTACGAAAAAAGCATAGAGATTGAACTGAAGAGTTTGATCCTGGCTCAGATTGAACGCTGGCGGCATGCTTTACACATGCAAGTCGAACGGTAACAGGGGCTTCGGCCTGCTGACGAGTGGCGAACGGGTGAGTAATGCGTCGGAACGTGCCAAGTAGTGGGGGATAACGCATCGAAAGGTGTGCTAATACCGCATACGCTCTGAGGAGGAAAGCAGGGGATCTTAGGACCTTGCGCTATTTGAGCGGCCGA
>NZ_RJTZ01000083.1:0-15376 GCF_024343515.1 Aquitalea sp. S1-19
TCACGTGAAAACCGGCTTCCGAGCAGTCTATGCTCTGCGCCGGATGCAGGCCGGACGGTGTGGTCAGAATGACGATGTCGGCATTGCTGCTGGAGAGCAGGCTTTTCAAATCGGCATGGCCGCGCGCGCCGGTGCGCGTCACGGCCGCTTGCAGCGCCTCGGGGCGGATATCGCACACATCGACGATCTCGGCCCTGTCGGCGTGCTGTTCCAGCGAAGCAAAATGGTTTTGCGCAATGCGGCCGCAGCCAACCAGGGCAAAACGGATCTTGCGATCGGTAATGGTTTCGTATGCGTGCATGATCAGGCCTTGACGATATGGTCGGCGGGGTCGAGGAACTTGCCGCGACTGTCGATAATCAGCTGGGCGTGTTCCTTGAGCATGGCGTAGTCGAAACGGTCATGATCGGTCGCCAGCAGCACGCAGTCGTAGCCGGCAACAACTTCCGGCGTCAGCGTTACGCTGGAGAGCTCGAAGTGGTGCTCGCGCATCTTGGGGAATACCGGCACATGCGGGTCGCTGTAGCTGATCTCGGCGCCCAGATCGCGCAGTTTTTCCATCAGGAACACCGATGGGCTTTCGCGCATATCGTCGACGTTTTTCTTGTAGGCAATGCCCAGCACCAGCACGCGGCTGCCATTGATCGCCTTTTTGCGGCTATTGAGCGCGGAGGCCACCTTGGCTACCACCCAGTCCGGCATGCCGGAGTTCACTTCGCCGGCCAGCTCGATAAAGCGGGTATTGACGCCATACTCGCGCGCCTTCCAGGTCAGATAGAAGGGATCGATCGGGATGCAGTGCCCGCCCAGACCCGGGCCCGGATAGTAGGGCACGAAACCGAACGGCTTGGTCGCGGCTGCACGGATCACTTCGTGAATATCAATGTCCATCTTGTCGGCGACGATCTTCATTTCGTTCACCAGACCGATGTTCACCGCACGGTGAATGTTTTCCAGCAGCTTGGTCATTTCAGCCGCACGGGTGCTGGACACCGGCACCACCTGGTCGATTACCGTGCCATACAGCGCCACGCCAATTTCCTGACAGGCCGGGGTCACGCCGCCGCAAACCTTGGGAATGGTGCGGGTGGTGAAGTCCGGATTACCCGGGTCTTCACGTTCGGGCGAAAACACCAGGAAGGCGTCTTCGCCAACCGTGAAGCCGCGCGACTCGATACGCGGCAGCAATTCTTCGTCGGTGGTGCCCGGATACGTGGTCGACTCCAGCGACACCAGCTGCCCGGCGCGCAAATAAGGCACCAGCGAATCGATGGTATTGATCACGAAGGAAAGGTCAGGCTCGCGGTATTTATTCAGCGGGGTCGGCACGCACAGGATCAGCGCATCGGCCTCTGAGGCACGGACAAAATCGGAGGTGGCCTCGAAACCATCCAGCAGCGCCCCCTGAATACTGGTCGCCGGGATATGTTCGATATAGCTTTGACCGTTCATCAGGGCGTCAACCTTGCCCTGATCAATGTCGTAACCGATGACTTTATAGCCGACTTCGGCAAAACGCAGCATCAAAGGCAGGCCGACATAGCCCAGCCCCACGATACCGATAACCGCCGACTTGTCGGCGATGCGCGAGAGAAACTGTTGTTTGTGCACGAGAAACCCCGGAAAGACGTAAACCAGCCTGCAGGCAGCGAATAGCCTCGCTCGGCTGCCTGCTTTAAAACGCGAGATTATACGCGCTTATTGCGCACGGTATCAGATACACAAAGCCCCGCGACGAGTGCGCGGGGCTGGAAACAACAAGGCTGGCGACGTCTTATATCAGCAAGCGCCCGGCAGAATGCAGATTGCTTTCCTTGATGCGGCGCACGAAGTCGCCGAATTCGATGCCGTAGCGGCACTCGAGCTGGTCGGCGCGAAACTCCAGCGCATCCCAGCTCACAGGATGCGGGCTCTGACGGAAAGCCATCACCGCCACATTGCCATGACTGGCCGATGGCAGCTCGATCACCCGCCCTTCGAACACATCCAGCAGGCGCTCGAGGAAAGCCTGATAGCGCTTGTCGCCACTCCACCAGTTGGCGACAAACACCCCATTGGGCGACAATGCCCGCCGGCAATCCATAAAGAAGTCTTCGGTCGTCAGCGCGTCGACAATCTGCACGCCATCAAAACCGTCGACCAGAATGGCGTCGGTCGACTCGCGGAAAATCTTCACATAGTCAGCGCCATCGGCCTCGATGATCTCAAAATACTCGCCCTCTTCCGGCATCTGGAAAAAGGCACGCGCCACCGCGATCACCTGCGGGTTGATCTCGACCACCAGCGAGCGGGCATTGGGCAGATACTCGTCGATAAAGCGGGTAATCGAACCGCCGCCCAGGCCGATCTGCAGGATGTGCTGCGGCTCTTCGCCAAACAGCAGAAAACCCATCATCGCGCGGGTGTAGCTCAGCACCAGATCCGCCGGTTCGTCCAGATTCATCGAACTTTGCACCGTCTCCGACCCCAGATGCAGCGAGCGGATATTGCCCGACTCGGAAATTTCCACTTCCGGCATCTCGTCGATGGCCGCACGCACGCGGCGGCGGAAGGGATGGCATGCCTTACCCGCCACAAGCATTCTCCTTGGCCCGCGAGTCGAGAATACTGAAAGCCCGGCGCGGCTTGCCGTCTTCGTCCAGCGGACGCGGATCGGTAAACTCTTCCTTGTCAAAAGCGGTATCGCCCTCGGCCAGCGCATCCCCCACTTTCAGGCCGGCAAAGTCGAACAGCTTGGCATCCGCCAGATGCGAAGGCACCACATTTTGCATGGCGGTAAACATGGTCTCGACCCGGCCCGGAAAGCGCTTATCCCAGTCGTTGACCATTTCCTTGACCACCTGGCGCTGCAGATTAGGCTGCGAGCCGCACAGATTACACGGAATGATGGGGAAGGCGCGCAGCTCGGCATAGCGCTCCAGATCCTTCTCACGGCAATAGGCCAGCGGACGGATCACCATATGCTTGCCGTTATCCGACACCAGCTTGGGCGGCATGGACTTGAGCTTGCCGCCATAGAACATGTTGAGGAACAGGGTGTGCAGCATATCGTCACGGTGGTGGCCCAACGCAATCTTGGTCGCGCCCAGCTCTTCGGCCACACGGTACAGCACGCCACGGCGCAGGCGCGAACACAGACTGCACGTGGTCTTGCCCTCCGGAATCACCCGCTTCACGATGGAGTAGGTGTCTTCCTCGACGATGCGGTACTCGACACCGATGGATTCGAGATAGGCCGGCAGCACATGCTCGGGAAAGCCCGGCTGCTTCTGGTCGAGATTGACCGCTACGATGGAAAAATCGATGGGGGCCGATTTTTGCAAGCCCAGCAGGATGTCGAGCAGGGCAAAACTGTCCTTGCCGCCGGACAGGCAGACCATCACCCGGTCGCCCGCCTCTATCATATTGAAATCGTTGATCGCGTCACCCACATGGTGGCGCAAACGCTTGGTGAGCTTGTTGCCCTCGTAGGCGGCCTTTTCGGCTTTCTTGTCGGCAACGGCGATATGTTCGGGCATGAGGGTAGGGCTAAGGGACTGAAAAGCCGGCGATTTTACCGCCAAACGCCCCCCTCACGCCACCTCTGCGCACCAAGATGGGCGCAGGCAGAAACGCCAGTGCCCCCTGCCCGCTTACAGCACGATGCTGCGCCCGCCATCAACTGCCAGAATCTGACCGGTGACATAGCTTGCGTCAAACAGCAAAAAACCCACAGCCCGCGCGATGTCATCCGGCACACCGGTGCGCGCCAAGGGAATGCGGCTTTCGATCTCGCGGCGCTCGGCACTATCAAACGACAGATCGGTCTCCGGCCACAGATTGACCCCCGGTGACACGCCATTCACCCGCACATGCGGTGCCAGCTCCAGCGCCAGCGAACGGATCAGCTGGGCATGGCCGGCCTTGGCCAGGCTATACACCACATGACGCGGCATCGGACGCTCGGCATGAATATCGACAATGCCGACAATGGCGCCCGAGCTCTGGCGCAGATAAGGCAGCGCGGCCTGAGCCAGAAACAGCGGTGCCTTAAGGTTGGAGCCCATCAGGCTGTCCCAGTCTGCTTCTTCGATGGCACCCACCGCTGTCGGGTAAAAACCGGATGCATTATTCACCAGCCCGTCCAGATGGCCGAAAGCCGAGATAGCCGCCTCAACCAGCGCCGGCAAGCGGGCGGTATCCAGCAAATCGGCCTGCGCCAGCTGCACCGAACCCGGACGCTTGGCATTGAGCTCCCCCGCCAAATGCCAGGCATCGGCTTCCGAGTGGTGATAATGCAGCAGCAAAGAGGCACCGCGCGCATGCAGGTGACGGGCAATCCCCGCCCCCACCCGCCGCGCCGCGCCGGTAATCAGCACAACCTTGGTATCCATTCCTGCGCCCCTTGATTCATGGCCACACCCTTCTCATGCACGCGGGATTGACCGACAATCCCGCTATATTGAACAGGATTGCCCATTATGACCAGCCTTCCCCAAGCCAGCGCCGAAGCCCTAGCCACCAGCCAGGCACTGTCACAACACATTGCCGCCGAAATAGCCGCCGCCGACGGCTGGATTCCATTCTCGCGTTATATGGAACTGGCCCTGTACGCGCCAGGCCTCGGCTACTACGCGGCCGGCAGTGCCAAACTGGGCGCCGCCGGCGACTTCACCACCGCACCGGAAATGAGCGCGCTATTCGGCGCAACACTGGCGCGGCAAATCGCAGAACTCCTGCCGCAAACCGCCGGCGTCATCTACGAGTTCGGTGCCGGCACCGGCAAGCTTGCCGCCGACATCCTGCAAAAGCTGGAGCAGCTGGATGCCCTGCCTGCACGCTATGTGATCATTGACTTGTCGGCCGACCTGATCGAGCGGCAACAAACCCTGCTGCGCGAGCGCCTGCCGCATTTGCTGGACAAGGTAACGTGGTTAAGCACACTGCCGGACACGCTGGATGGCATCGTAATCGGCAACGAAGTGCTGGATGCCATGCCGTGCGAGCTGCTACTGCACAATGGCCAGAGCGTCAGCCAGCGCGGTGTCAGCCTGAAAGACGGCCAGTTTGTGCTGGCCGAGCGAGCGCTGCAGGATGCGACCCTGACCGAGCTTGCACAGAGCCTGATTCCCGCCATCGCAGGCTACTGCAGTGAAATCAGCCTGGCCAACCGCGCCTTTATCCGCACACTGGGCGAACGCCTGACACGCGGCGCCTTGCTGTTTATCGACTACGGCTTCCCGGCACATGAGTACTACCATCCGCAGCGCCATATGGGCACCCTGATCGGCCACTACCGCCACCACACCATGACCGACCCTTTCTACCTGCCCGGCCTGATGGACCTGACCTGCCATGTCGACTTCACCGCTATCGCCGAAACCGGCCTGGCAGCCGGACTGGATCTGATCGGCTATACCAGCCAGGCCCAGTTCCTGCTCAACGCAGGCATCACTGACGAACTGGCCTTGCTCGACCCGGAAGACGTACGCCACTACGTACCGCAGTCTGCCGCCGTACAAAAACTGTGCTCACCGGCAGAAATGGGCGAACTATTCAAGGTCATCGGTTTCGGTCGCGGCATCAGCATAGACTGGAGCGGCCTGATACAGGGCGATCGCTGCCACACGCTATAAATCACCCAAGACTTTGAATTTATGGCAATTTATCGCCACGCAAATCACGACAAAAGGCGGAAGCGCAGCATGAATTGCATTTTTCTTCGCAAAAGGTGTTGACAGGAAAAAGGGGGGCCGGTATAGTTCGCCCCACTTCGACGCGACACAGAAACACAGCAGCGAAGTGACCGCGTGGCGAATTAGCTCAGTTGGTTAGAGCGACGGAATCATAATCCGCAGGTCCGGGGTTCGAGTCCCTGATTCGCCACCACCCATTCAGAAAAAAGCCGCTTCCTTCGGGATAGCGGCTTTTTTCATTCCCGCTTCAGCCAACACCCCTATCCAGAAGAACCAAGTCCGCTGCGGCCTGTCTTAATTGCTAGCGCCTGCCAGCCCACGGGCTGGCAGGCGCCATTCGCAAACGGTAGACAAGGAGAACCACATGCGACACCTCCCCTCCCTGCTACTCGCCGCAACACTGGCTATCACCGGCAGTCAGGTTTTTGCAGACGACAGTAGCAGCCATCACACCTCCTCCCTCCGTGAACGTAACGGAGGAGGAGCAGACAACTTCCACGCACGCCACAATCAGGGGCTTTATCAAGCCCCTGTACTAAGCGATGCCGAACGCGCCGCACAGGATGCGGCAGCAGGCGAGATCATCAAGGCCAATCCGCAGGACTATCAAAGCAACTAAAGCGGACACACCATCACGCGCACTCTTCTCGTGGATTTCAAGACCATAGCCAAACCCCCGACCTGTCGGGGGTTTGGCCTTTATGCCTGAAGCCATTAGATCTGGCTAGATCGGCCATATGCCAGCCATCACAAGCCAAACCCCAGTCGAAGCTAAAGAAATAGAAAGTCGCCCTCTCAAGCAACAGGCACAAACACGACCCGGCACAAGCCCCCATCTTGACGAAGCCATGCTGCATCGCGACAATCCGGCACTGACTGTATACAAAATATCAGGCACGGCACTGACCGTACTGCCCATACCATGCCAAGCCAGACTCAAACCGCCCGCACATCCGGCGGACTCATGCTGCGCGCGATGCGCGCGACCGATATCGATGCGGTTCTTGCAGTACAAGCACAATGCTACCGCGATGACCTGATCGAAAGCCGCGCCGCCCTGGCTTCGCGCCAGCGCCTGTCTCCCGATACCTGCTGGGTGGCCGAAGAAGACGGCCACGTACATGGCTATCTGTTTGCCCATCCATGGCAAGGAGAACAACCGCCTGCACTGGATACGCCGCTGCCGGCACTGCCCGAGCACTGCGATACTTTATTCCTGCACGATATGGCGCTAAGCAAGACGGCACGCGGCCAAGGCCTCGCCCCTCGCCTGATGGAAAAGGTTCTGCAATATGCCCGGCGCAGCGGTCTTAACTGCGCCCGGCTGGTAGCGGTGCAGGGGGCGGACCACTACTGGAAGCGCCAAGGCTTTTTGCCCTACCCCTTACGTCCGGGCAAACTGGCCTGCTACGGCAAAGGTGCACAAGGCATGCTGCGCGCACTGCGCTAAACCATTTCGACCGCAGACAAATAAAAACGCCACGCATTTTGCGTGGCGTTTTTTGTAGACCGAGCTTTAAGCCGATCAGCTACAAAGCAAGTACTCAGGCTGCCTTCTTGACCCAAACGACAGGCTTCTCACCTGCCGTGATCTGCAAGGCCAGACCGCCGCACGAGGTTTCGCGGTACTTGGCATCCATATCCTTGCCGGTGGCGTACATCGCGGCAATGACCTTGTCCAGCGACACCTTGGGGCTGCTGGTACGGTGCATAGCCATGCGTGCGGCGTTGATCGCCTTGACCGCGGCAATGGCATTGCGCTCGATGCAAGGAATCTGCACCTGACCGGCAACCGGATCGCACGTCAGGCCCAGATTGTGCTCCATGGCAATTTCTGCTGCCATGCATACCTGATCCGGGCTCGCACCCATCAGTTCGGCCAGACCTGCTGCAGCCATGGCACAAGCAACGCCGATTTCACCCTGACAGCCCACTTCAGCACCGGAGATCGAAGCATTCAGCTTGAACAGGCAACCGATGGCACCGGACGACAGGAAGAAACGCAGGCAGCTATCGTCGTCCAGCGGCTGGATGAAGTGGTTGTAGTAAGCCATCACTGCTGGCACCACACCGCAGGCACCGTTAGTTGGCGCAGTCACCACGCGACCACCGGCTGCGTTTTCTTCCGACATCGCCATCGCATACATATTGACCCAGTCCAGCACACTCATCGGATCCTGCGACACCTGCATCATGCCGGTCAGCTTGCGATGCAAGGCTGGTGCACGACGTGGAATGCGCATAGGGCCCGGCAAATTGCCTTCGGTGCGCATGCCGCGCTCCATACTGCTCTTCATCACATCCCAGACGCGGGCAAAGTGGGCGCGCACCTCGTGCTCGTCATGGAAAGCCAGTTCGTTTTCCATCACCAGACTGGAGATAGGCAGGCCGTTTTCTTCGCACATCCCGACCAGATCGGCAGCACTCAGAAAGTGGTGCGGCACCGGCGTGTCGCTGCACGAGTTCTGCTCGAAATGCTCGTCGTCCACGATGAAGCCACCACCGATGGAGTAATAGGTTTTGGACAGCGCCAGCTCGTCACCGATATAGGCATGAATCTGCATGCCGTTCTCGTGGCGCGGCAGATTGTCGCTATGAAATTCCAGCGCAAAAGCCACACTCTGATGGGTTCGCCCCAGCGTGATGCGGCCGTGCGTTTCGACTTCGGCAATGATGGCCGGAGCTGCGTCCAGATCCACGGTTTCCGGCTGGTTGCCGGCCAGACCCAGAATAATGGCGTGGTCGGTGCAATGCCCCTTGCCGGTCAGTGCCAGCGAGCCGAAACAGTCAACCTTGATGCGAGTTGTCTGATTGAAGTGCCCGGTTTCTTTCAGCGTACCCAGAAACATATGACCGGCCTTCATCGGGCCGATGGTGTGCGAACTGGAAGGGCCTACGCCGATTTTGTAGATATCCGCCATGCTGAACATAATGAGTCCTTTTATTTGACCGGAACCAGCGCGAGCGCGGTACCCGTACCCGCTACCAGCCAAGCCGGCCGGGCAGCGTATCGATAAATGTCTTTTGGAAACTGCTGGAAGGCTCCCGGCGGCCGCCTTGAGGCAGCACCGGGAACAGAACGCGGACCGCCCGATCAGACAGGCGGCACCGGTTTATCAGAACACCAACGAATAGAAGATGGCCGAGATAGCGATCAGACCAATAGCAACAACAAAGTAGTTGCTTGCCACACCTGCGTATTTCTTCATCGCAGGCACTTTGTAGATGGCGTACATCGGCATCAGGAACAGCAGCACGGCGATGACCGGACCACCCAGGTTTTCGATCATGCCCAGGATGCTAGGGTTGAGCGTAGCAACCAGCCAGGTGGTGATGATCATGAATACGGCAGTAAAGCGGTCCAGCTTGGCAGTTTCGATGGTCTTGCCACGCTGACGCAGCTCCTTGATCACCAGGCCGTTGAAGCCTTCCTTGGCACCCAGATAGTGACCGAGGAAAGACTTGGAAATCGCGACGATAGCGATCACCGGAGCCACCCATGCAATCACCGGGTTCTGGAAGTGGTTAGCCAGATACGACAGGATGGACAGGTTCTGTTCCTTGGCCTGCATCAGGTCGGCAGGCGACAGGCTGAATACGCAGCTGAACACAAAGAAGAATACCGAAACCACCATCATGATGTGGGCGCGACGCAGCGTGCGGTTGGATGCGATATCTTCGCAGCCTGGGTGCAGCTTCTTCTGGTCAACGGCAAACGACGAGATGATAGGCGAGTGGTTGAACGAGAACACCATCACCGGAATCGCCAGCCACAGGGTTTTCCAGAACGCACCACTGGTCACGGCATCGCTCAGGCTGCCGGCATGGTCGAATACCGAGGTATTCCAGTTCGGGATCAGGTAGACAGCCAACAGCATCAGCGCAGCCACAAATGGATACACCAGGATGCTCATCGCCTTGACGATGAATTCACCACCCAGGCGTACCACCGACATCAGCGCCAGAATCAGGCACAGCGCGAAGATGCCGCGGGTCACGATGTCGGTACCCAGCTGGATGCCGAACTGGTTGGTCAGGAAAGACATCACCGTATTGGTGATGGCCACGCTGTACACCAGCAGAATCGGGTAGATGGCAAAGAAGTACAGCAGAGTAATCAGCTTGCCAGCGGTCAGGCCGAAATGCTCTTCCACGACTTCGGTGATGTCGCCGGTCGAACCGGACAGCACGAAGCGGTTCAGGCCACGGTGGGCGAAATAGGTCAGCGGCCATGCCAGCACCAGCATCACCAGCAGCGGCCACAAGCCGCCAATACCGGCATTGATAGGCAGGAACAGGGTACCGGCACCAATCGCCGTCCCGTACAGGCCCAGCATCCAGGTCCGGTCATGACGGGTCCAGGCCGGCATGGTAGCTGCGGCCTGCGTACCCTCTACCGGTGCTTCCGGGGTATAAACATTGGATTGAGACATTCTTGTCTTCCTTGCTTTCAAGTCAAATGGCAAATTGGGTAGCCACAAATGTGGCCGCTAAATAATCAGGCAGTCGCCGAGCTGTCGCCGTGGGTGGCTTCTTTCAGATAGCGATACAGCGTGGGCTCGGAAATCAGCAGCAAGTGAGCGGTTTTGGCAATAAAGCCCTTCACCAGAAAAATCCCCTTGTGCTCCAGCTCGCTGACAATGGCTCTTTTCTGCTGACTGCCCAGTTCGGCAGGCGGCGGATAAGCGGCCATCACCTTGCCGATAATGTCGTCACCCAGGCTTTCCACCGAGTGGGCAGCGGACTCTTCGCTGTGCATATCTTGGTCACGACGGAAGTGCACCTGCAAAAGCTCGACTGCACGCTGTAATTCGTGATCGTTACTATTCAGGCAAACCATAGCGCGGGCTTTGTCCTTCTCGTCGCAGATCAACAGGCTGGAAGAGCGCATACGCTGCCCATCCACCAGCTTGCCCGGATAATTAGTCCGGAACGACGGTCCATCCCCGCGCTGAAATTCATTCAGCAGACGCAAAGCCATATCGGTTGCCGGCGCACCGACCTCCCGACCGGAAATAGGATTCCGGATGATGCACAACGACTGATCAAGATCGCTCATGTCGTGTACTGCCACTTCAGTACGCTGCCCCAGCACTTGGGACAGAAAATCCGCCAGAACAGCCAAATCAACCGTAACGCGCATGATAGAAACTTCTTCCGCTAATAAATTTGCAGCAATTCTACTTTCGTTTACGAACTTTGCAAGCACATATCCGTACATCACATGATTCTAATCAACCTTTTGCTAATATTTTGTCGCTTTTAGAGAAACTAGTCCTGACTAGCTATTGATTTTCATCGGGAAAACCGGCCACGCATCCGAATACAGCAACGCACTGTGCAAAGAATTTTTCCTTGCCCAGACACTCGAATGCAACAGAACACCAGCCAAAAAGATCAAAAAACAACATAAACACATAAAAACAAACAAACAGCGATGAAGAAAGCATTAAGCTCCATTGCTACCTCAGCGCCAGCCCACCGCAGCCACCCGCCCCAAGCGCGGCCGGTACCGGCTGTGGTACACTCGCGCGCAACATCTTCATTTGCCAGCCCAAACCGTCCGCCCACCCCGCTCGGGCCACGAGTCCGCGCTGGCATTTCATATTTCCAAGCGTGCACACCATGAAAAAGGTTTACATCAAGACGTTCGGCTGCCAGATGAACGAATACGACTCCAACAAGATGGTGGACGTACTCGCCGGCAACGAGGCCACAATCAAGACCGACCGGCCCGAAGACGCGGACATCATCCTGTTCAATACCTGCAGCGTGCGGGAAAAGGCACAGGAAAAAGTGTTTTCCGACCTGGGGCGCGTGCGCGAACTCAAGCTGGAAAAACCGGGCCTGATCATAGGCGTGGGAGGTTGTGTAGCGAGCCAGGAAGGCGCGACCATCGTCAAGCGCGCGCCCTATGTAGATGTGGTGTTCGGTCCGCAAACGCTGCACCGCCTGCCGGAGCTGATCAAGAACCGGCAAGAAAGCGGCACATCACAAGTGGACATTTCCTTCCCGGAGATCGAAAAGTTCGACCATATACCGCCGGCCAAGGTCGACGGCCATGCGGCGGCCGTGTCCATCATGGAGGGCTGCTCCAAGTACTGCTCGTTTTGCGTGGTGCCTTATACCCGTGGCGAGGAAGTCTCGCGCCCGTTCGAAGACGTGCTGACCGAAATCGCCGGGCTGGCACTGCAAGGGGTGAAGGAAATCACCCTGCTGGGACAGAACGTCAACGCCTACCGCGGCCTGATGGCCGATGGCGAAATCGCCGACTTTGCCCTGCTGCTGGAGTTCGTGCACGAGATACCGGGCGTCGAGCGCATCCGCTTTACCACCAGCCATCCGCGCGAATTCACCGAACGCATCATCGACTGCTTTGCGCGCCTGCCCAAGCTGGTTTCCCATCTGCACCTGCCGGTGCAAAGCGGTTCCGACCGTATTTTGATGGCGATGAAGCGCGGCTATACCGCGCTTGAGTACAAATCCATCATCCGCAAGCTGCGTGCCGTGCGTCCGGATCTCAGCCTGTCCTCCGACTTTATCGTCGGCTTCCCCGGCGAAACCGACGCCGACTTCGAGGCGACGCTTAAGCTGGTCAAGGACCTGGCCTTCGACTTCAGCTTTGTCTTTATCTACAGCCCGCGCCCGGGAACGCCCGCCGCCAATCTGGCCGACGACACGCCTTATGAAGTGAAACAGCGACGCCTGGCGGCACTGAACCGTGAAATCGAGGCCACCGGCTTTGCCATCAACCAGGCCATGCAGGGCACTGTCCAGCAGGTACTGGTCGAAGCGGTTTCGCGCCGCGACGCCAGCATGCTGGCGGCCCGCACCGGCAACAACCGGGTGGTCAATTTTGTCGGGGAGCCGCATCTGCTGGGGCAGATGGTCGAGGTACGCATCACCGAGGCCCACCCGCATTCACTGGTGGGCGAGGTAGTCAGCACCCAAATGGTGTAATACCATCAGAAGCATGATGATGGTCCGGCCTGTTCACACCGATATGGCCGGACACCAGACCCGAGACCCGACCGCCCCATGCCCCACGCCGAACAGCTCAGTTTCAACCCGATCGACAATGCCCGCCTGGCGCGCCTGACCGGTCCGCTGGACAGCAATCTCAAACAGATAGAAATCGCACTGGATGTCAGTATCGCCCGCCGTGGCGAGCAGCTGCGCATTCAGGGCGAGCGTGCGCGCGAAGCCGCCAGCGCGCTCACCCAGCTCTATCTGCTGGCCGAGGCGCGGGAACTGGAACTGGAAGACGTGCAACTGTGTCTGGTCGAACTCAGGCAAAATCCGGCCGTCGCCAGCAGCGAGACCGATAGCTCGCCGGCCCTGCGTACCCGCCGTGGCGACCTGCGCGGGCGCACTCCGCGCCAGGTCGGCTATATCCGCGCCATGCTGGAGCACACCATCAGTTTCGGCATCGGCCCTGCCGGTACCGGCAAGACCTATCTGGCCGTCGCCTGCGCCGTCGATGCCTTCGAGCGCGACGCGGTCAAACGTATCGTACTGGTGCGCCCGGCGGTCGAAGCCGGCGAGAAGCTGGGTTTTCTGCCCGGTGATCTGGCGCAAAAGGTCGATCCGTATTTGCGCCCGCTATACGACGCGCTCTATGACCTGATAGGCAGCGAGCGGGTCGAGCGCATGCTGGAAAAAGGCCAGATCGAAATTGCGCCACTCGCCTATATGCGCGGGCGCACGCTCAACAACGCCTTTATCATCCTGGACGAAGCGCAGAACACCACACCCGAACAGATGAAGATGTTCCTCACCCGCATCGGCTTCGGCTCGCGCGCGGTGATTACCGGCGACATCACCCAGATCGATCTGGCCCGCCACCAGAAAAGCGGGCTGGTCGAAGTGGAACAGATTCTGGGCCATGTGCGCGGCCTGCATTTCCACCATTTCAACAGCGACGACGTTGTGCGCCATCCGCTGGTGCAGAAAATCGTCGACGCCTACGAGCATTACCAACAGACAAACGATGAAAAAAGCCAAGCGTAACCCTCTGCTCGCCCGCCTTGCCGCGCGACTGCAACTGACTCTGGATGTGCGCAGCACGGCTACTACCCTGCCCTCGACCAAAGAACTAGGACGCTGGGCGCGTGCCGCCCTGCAATCCGGCGTCAAAGCCGCCGAAGTCAGCGTGCTGATCGTCGACGCCGATGAAGGCCGCGCGCTCAATCACGACTACCGTGGCAAAGACTACGCCACCAATGTCCTGTCCTTCGCCCTGAATGAAGGCGAAACCGTAGCCGGCATGCCACTGTTCGGCGACCTGGTGCTATGCGCCCCGGTCGTCGAAAAAGAAGCGGCAGAACAAGGCATAGACCTGCTGGCGCATTACGCCCATCTGACCGTACATGGCCTGTTGCACCTGCAAGGCTTCGACCACGAAGACGATGCCGAGGCCGATGCAATGGAAGCCCTGGAAACCCTGATCCTGGCCAAGCTGGGATATCCCGACCCTTATCTTGAGGAAAAATCCGTCTGATGGACGACTCTGGCAAACCGTCACCTAGCTGGTTCGAACGACTCCTGAACCGTTTTACCCATGAGCCTGAAGACCGCGAAGAACTGCTCGCCCAACTACATGCCGCATTCGAACGCAACCTGATGGATGCGGACGCGCTGGCCATGATAGAAGGCGTACTCAATGTTTCGGAACAAACGGTGCGCGACGTGATGGTGCCGCGCAGCCAGATGGATGTCGTGCGCGTCGATGATCCGGTCGAGCAGTTCCTGCCCTTCGTCATGGACACCGCCCACTCGCGTTTCCCGGTGATTGATGACGACAAGGACGATATTGTCGGCATCCTGCTGGCCAAGGATTTGCTGCGCTACTTCCACAATCCCAAGCTGTTCGATCTGCGCGACACCCTGCGCCAGGCGGTGTTTGTCCCGGAGTCCAAGCCGCTCAATGTGTTGCTCAAGGATTTCAAGAGCACGCGCAATCATATGGCCATCGTGGTGGATGAATACGGCAGCGTCTCCGGCCTCGTGACCATCGAGGACGTCATCGAACAGATCGTCGGAGATATTGAAGACGAATACGACTTCGATGAAGCCGAAGACAATATCGTCCCCATTCGCGGCCGGCGCTACCGGGTCAAGGCGCAAACCGAAATCGAAGATATCAACGCCTTCTTCGGCACGGACTTTTCCGACGATGATGCCGATACCCTGGGCGGACTGGTGTTGACCGCGATGGCGCATATGCCCAAGCGCGGCGAAAAAGTCGCCCTGGGCCCGCTGGACATTACCATTTTGCGCGCCGACAGCCGCCGCCTGCATACGCTGGTGGTTGCGCCACGGCGCGACAAAGGCGATGACGACAGCAGCGAGCAGGACGCCTGATGCCGAAGAAGTTTTTCTATCTGGCTGCCTGCCTGCTGGCAGGCACCGCCACGCTATTTGCCTTCGCGCCCTACCGTCTGTTCTGGCTGATGCCGCTGCTGCTGGCCATACTGGCCGAACTTGTCGAACGCCATCCGCGCCACGCGTTTGCCTTGGGCTATGGTTGGGCATTGGCGGCTTATACCGCCAACTTCAACTGGATCTACAACAGCCTCCATGATGTCGCCCAGCTGCCGGCCTTGCCGGCGGCACTGGCAACACTGCTGCTGCCCGCTTATCTCGCGCTATACCCGGCGCTGGCCATGCTGTTTGCCGTCAGACTGAGTGAGAGGCCGTGG
>NZ_RJTZ01000084.1:0-15373 GCF_024343515.1 Aquitalea sp. S1-19
TAATTCCCCAAACACCGCACAAAATAGAATTAATTTCACAATAGGGCTTGCGCGGCAAATCATCCTATGGTTTAATTCGCCTCCTCAGTTGCACTGCAAACAAAACAGCAGACAATGCAACACCCCTTTCAGGGCGCTTAGCTCAGTTGGTAGAGCGTCTGCCTTACAAGCAGAATGTCGGCGGTTCGATCCCGTCAGCGCCCACCAAGGTTTTGGAGTGGTAGTTCAGTTGGTTAGAATACCGGCCTGTCACGCCGGGGGTCGCGGGTTCGAGTCCCGTCCACTCCGCCAACAGTTACAAATGCAACACCCCTTTCAGGGCGCTTAGCTCAGTTGGTAGAGCGTCTGCCTTACAAGCAGAATGTCGGCGGTTCGATCCCGTCAGCGCCCACCAAGGTTTTGGAGTGGTAGTTCAGTTGGTTAGAATACCGGCCTGTCACGCCGGGGGTCGCGGGTTCGAGTCCCGTCCACTCCGCCAGTCACAAATGCAACACCCCTTTCAGGGCGCTTAGCTCAGTTGGTAGAGCGTCTGCCTTACAAGCAGAATGTCGGCGGTTCGATCCCGTCAGCGCCCACCAAGGTTTTGGAGTGGTAGTTCAGTTGGTTAGAATACCGGCCTGTCACGCCGGGGGTCGCGGGTTCGAGTCCCGTCCACTCCGCCAGTCAAAAAAGCTTCCTTCGGGAAGCTTTTTTCACGTCTACCCCTCCTCTTTTTTCTTTCCCTTTGGCCAGATAAAAAAATCCGGCCAAAGCCGGATCAAAGAGGGGCACACATGCAAAGAATCAGACAAAACGGGCACGCTTGACGTTACACAAGAGCTCATACGCAATGGTACCGGCGCAGGCGGCAACTTCATTGACGTTAATCGCATCCCCCCATAGCTCAATCTCGCTGCCAAGCCCGGCTGCGGGCAAATCGGTCAGATCTACCGTCAACATATCCATCGATACCCGCCCGATCACACGACTGCGCACTCCGTCGATCGCAACCGGCGAGCCGGTAGAGGCCAGACGCGGATAACCGTCGGCATAGCCACAAGCCACCAGACCCACCCGCGTGCGCCGTGTCGCCACAAAATTGTGGCCGTAGCCCAGCGGCTCACCCGCCGCAATTTCACGTAGTGCAAATATCCGGCTAGTTAAACGCATGACCGGCTTGAGAGCGGGTCCCATCCCCTGCGGCAAAGGATTGACCCCATACAACATAATGCCGGCACGGCTCCATTCCCGCCTTGCCCGCGGATGCACCATCAGGCCGGCCGAGTTGGCAAGACTGGCAGCACCCGGCAAAGAGCGGCATGCTGCATCGAAAGTTTCAATCTGGGCCTGCGTCATCACCTGATCCGGCTCGTCGGCACGGGCAAAATGGCTCATCTTGACGATCTCCAGCGCCTTGCCACTGCCTGTCAGCCGCTGCCATGCTGCCGCGTAATCGTCCGGCGCGAAGCCGGCGCGGTGCATGCCGGAATCCATCTTCAACCAGACTGACGGCAAACTGGCAACCGGGCTCGCCTCCAGCATGGCGAGCTGGGTTTCGCTTTGCACCACGCACCACAAGCCCAACTCGGCGCACAGGCGGTATTCATCAGGCTCGAACACCCCCTCCAGCAATAAAATGGGGGCAACGATGCCGGCCGCGCGCAATTCCAGCGCTTCTTCGATGCAGGCCACGGCAAAACCATCGGCCTCGCCATCTAGTGCGCACGCGCAACGCACGGCACCATGACCATAAGCATTAGCCTTCACCACCGCCAGGGTACGCCCGCCGGCAAGCTGGCGTGCCAGACGGTAATTATCGCGCAGCGCGTCAAGGCGGATTTCCGCCTGCAATGGGCGCATCAGCCGGCCACCAGCGTGCGCGCCGGCGTCACCAGCGTCTGTCCCGGCTTGGCATAGCGCTGCATAGACAGACCATCGACGCTGATTTCAGGCGTTTTGCCGGTAATCATATCGGCCAGCACCTTGCCCGAGCCTGCACACATGGTCCAGCCCAGGGTACCGTGACCGGTGTTGAGCGACAGATTGGAGAGACGGGTACCTCCGATAATCGGCGTGCCATCCGGCGTCATCGGACGCAGGCCGGTCCAGAAGCTGGCCGCCTTCACATCGCCGCCATCCGGATACAGATCGGACACCACCATTTCCAGCGTTTCACGCCGGCGCGGATTGAGTTCTAGGTTATAGCCGGACAATTCGGCCATGCCGCCGACGCGGATACGGTTATCGAAACGGGTCACCGCCACCTTGTAGGTTTCATCGAGTATGGTCGATACCGGTGCAGCATCGGCATTGACGATAGGCACGGTCAGCGAATAGCCCTTGACCGGGTAGACCGGAATATCGATATCGAGGTTTTGCAAGAGATCGCGCGAATAACTGCCCAGCGCCACCACATAGTGGTCGGCCACATAACGCTCTCCCCCTGCCACGATGCCCGACACCTTGCCGTTAGCCTCTTCGATGCGCTCGATGGCCACATCGAATACGAAACGCACGCCGGCATCGACACACATTTCGGCCAGACGCGAGGTGAACAGCTGGCAGTCACCAGTCTCGTCGTTAGGCAGGCGCAGGCCGCCGGTGAGCTTGTGCTTGACCCGCGCTAGCGCCGGCTCGACGCTGGCAAGCTCATCGCGCCCCAGCACCTGATAGGCGACACCGCACTCTTCCAGCACCTCGATATCCTTACCCATCGCATCGACCTGAGCCTGGGAGCGGAATAGCTGCAAGGTGCCGCCCTGACGGCCCTCATAAGCCAGACCGGTCTCGGCGCGCAATTCGCGGATCTTGTCGCGGCTGTATTCGGCGAGGCGCATCATTCGGCTCTTGTTGATGTTGTAAGCCTTGGGGTTGCAGTTGGCGAGCATCTTGGCCATCCACTGCAACTGATACAGCGAGCCGTCCGGGCGAATGGCCAGCGGTGCATGGCGCTGCAGCAGCCACTTGGCGGCTTTTTGCGGAATACCGGGCGCAGCCCATGGCGCGGCATAGCCGGGAGAAATCTGGCCGGCATTGCCGAAACTGGTTTCCAGCGCCACACCGCTCTGACGCTCCAGTACCATCACCTCGCACCCGGCCTTAGCCAGATACCATGCACTTGAAATTCCTACCACACCGCCACCCAGTACGACGACTTTCATCTTTTCTCCCACGGCTGCGATGGCCGAGTCTCCATTTAGTGATTTGGCGTAGTATATTGAGGCTTAGCCAGTTTTTTTCACCAAAGAATCAGGCAAAATAAGTGACAAATTAATGCAAACGCATAAAAAAAAGAGAAAGCATGAACAAGACCGGCACCCTGGATAAAACCGATAAAAAGATCCTGCGCGAACTGCAGGGCAATGCACGCATCGCCATGACCGAACTTGCGGACAAAGTCGGCCTGTCCACCACGCCGTGCAGCGAGCGCGTCAAGCGTATGGAGCGCGAAGGCGTCATCTGCGGCTACTACACCCGCCTCAATCCGGCCCTGCTGGGTGCCGGCTTGCTGGTTTTCGTCGAAATCAAACTCTCCAGCAAATCGGGCGATATCTTCGATGCCTTTCGCCGCGACGTGCAGAAAATCCCCGAAATCCTCGACTGCCATCTGGTGTCCGGCGACTTCGACTATCTGATCAAGGCCCGTATCGCCGATATGTCGCAATACCGCAAGCTGCTGGGCGACATCCTGCTCAAACTGCCGGCGGCCAATGAATCGAAAAGCTATGTGGTGATGGAAGAAATCAAGGAAACGCTTAATCTGCCCTTAGCCTGAGCGCACATTCACTTTTATGGTGCAGCCAAGTTGCATCACGCACCAATGACGGGCATTGCAAACGCACCAGAGCGGCGCTAGCGCTGCACCAAGTTGGCACTTATTTTGCATAAGCCGTGGCAAACCAAAACATATAAGGGAATGCCATGACCGGAAGTGCTGAAAATACCCTGTTCCTGCTCCTAGGCGCGGTGATGATACTGGCCATGCACGCAGGCTTTGCCTTTCTCGAGCTGGGCACGGTGCGCAAGAAAAACCAGGTCAATGCCCTGGTCAAGATCCTCACCGACTTTGCCGTATCAGCCATCGCCTATTTTTTCGTCGGGTACAGCCTCGCTTACGGCGTAGACTTTTTCTCCTCGGCCAAGACGCTATCGGCCAACCATGGCGTGGAGCTGGTCAAGTTCTTCTTTTTGCTGACCTTCGCCGCCGCCATTCCGGCCATTATCTCGGGCGGCATCGCCGAACGCGCCCGCTTCCACCCGCAAACGGCGGCCACGTTCTTGCTGGTCGGCCTGGTCTACCCCCTGTTCGAAGGCATCGCCTGGAATGGCCACTTCGGCATTCAGGACGGTTTGACCCGCGCTTTTGGTGCACCGTTTCATGACTTTGCCGGCTCGGTGGTCGTGCATGCCGTCGGCGGCTGGATCGCGCTGGCCGCCATTTTGCTACTGGGTCCGCGTCGTGGCCGCTACGGCAAGGATGGCCGTATTGCGGCCCACCCACCGTCCTCCATTCCGTTTTTGGCGCTGGGCGCCTGGATACTGATCGTCGGCTGGTTCGGCTTTAATGTCATGAGCGCGCAAAAGATAGAAGGCATTTCCGGTCTGGTCGCCATCAATTCGCTGATGGCCATGGTCGGCGGCACGCTGGCGGCAATGTGGCTAGGCAAGGATGACCCGGGCTTTATCCATAACGGCCCGCTGGCCGGACTAGTGGCGGTGTGCGCAGGCTCGGACGTGATGCACCCCTTGGGCGCACTGGCAGTTGGCACCATCGCTGGTGCCTTGTTTGTCTGGCTCTTCACCCTGACGCAGAACCGCTGGAAAATCGATGACGTACTGGGCGTGTGGCCGCTGCATGGCCTGTGTGGCGCCTGGGGCGGCATCGCAGCCGGCCTGTTCGGACTGGAAGCCTTGGGCGGCAGCGGCGGCGTCAGCCTGATGTCGCAACTGGCCGGAACCTTGCTCGGCATTGGCATCGGCTTTGGCGGCGGCCTGATCATCTACGGCCTGCTGAAACACACGGTCGGTATTCGTTTAACGGAAGAAGAAGAATTTAACGGCGCCGACCTGTCCATCCATAAAATCAGCGCCACCCCCGAGCGCGAGAGCAACTGGTAAGACTCAGAGACAGGGCGCGCTTACGGCATGCGCGCCCCGCCCTGCTGCAACAGCCACGCAAACATCTCGCCGACCAGCGCAGATCTTGGCGCCCCCGCCAGCCGGGACAGCCACCAGACTGTACCGGGCAGGCGCGGATAATCAGGCAGGATAGCAAGCTGACCGCCACGGAGACTGTCTTCGGCCAAAAGATGCGGCACGCAGGCGACACCCGCACCACGCAAGGCACCGTCCAGCAGCAGACGCGCATCGTCGTAGATCGCCAGTTTGCGAAAAGGTGCAAGCTGCTCGCGAAACAGGCTGGCGGTAGCGTCACGGGTAAAACTTTCCTCCAGACAGATCAGTCCGGCATGCTGGTGATGCGCAGCCTGCGGCAGCGGCGCCAGACGCTGTGCCAGCGCGGCATTGGCCACCATCACCCACTCGTCCTGCAAAAACGGCACTTCTTCCAGACCGGCCTGCTGCAAGGGCCGTTCGCCTATGGTGATATCGACATCGACTTCGTCGACATAACGCACCGACTCGTCCGTCGCCAGCAAGGGACATAAGCCAGGGAACTGCGTTTGCAACGCCAAAAGCCGCGGCTGCAACCAGCCATGCGCCAGTGATGCAGGGCATACCAGTACCACCAAGCCTGGGTCCAGATAACTCGCAATCCGCCCCAGACCACTACGCAAAGTGCCCAGCGAGCGCTGTACGCTGCCCAGCAATACCTCGCCCGCGACCGTCAGCTCCACGCCGCGCCCGACACGGCGAAATAGCGGCTGACCGAGCTGGGCTTCCAACTCCTGTATCTGATGACTGATGGCCGATGGCGAAAGGCAAAGCTCGTCGGCGGCACGCGAAAAATTACCCAGACGGGCAGCGGCTTCGAAGCCGGTCAGCAGTTTAAGCGAGGGAAGTCGTTGCATAGACAGATGAGAAAACCTGTTCAATAGGCACAATAAACATCAATTTTCATCAAGTATAAGCCGACGCATACTTGCATCCAACAACAAGGAGGACGTATGAGTCGTTTTGATGCCCTAAGCCAGGGCTACCGCATGCCGGCAGAGTGGGAAACGCAACAGGCCAGCTATCTGGGCTGGCCGGTACTGGAAAACCGTGAAGAACTCTGGGGCAACCATTACGCGCAAGTCTGCGCCGAGTTCGCCCTGGTGGCCCGCACCATTGCCCGCTTTCAGCGCTGTATTGTCACCGCCCATCACAGCCAGGCGGCACACGCCCAAGCGCTATGCGGAGACACCGTCACCGTATTGCCGGTGGCCGCCGAAGACAACTGGGTGCGCGACTGCGGACCCATCTTTTTACAAGGGCCGCAAGGTCAACTGGGCGCGGCCGTGTTCCGCTTCAATGCCTGGGGCGAAAAATACCAGCCGTACGACGGTTGCCAGCAATTGGGTCAGGATATCGCCCGCCATGCCGGCGCCAGACTATTCAATTCGGAGATGGTACTGGAAGGCGGCTCTTTTTATGTGGATGGCCAAGGCAGCCTATTGACCACCGAAAGCTGTCTACTGCATCCCAACCGCAACCCGCATATGAGCCGGCGGGAAATAGAGAACGAGCTCAAACGCATGTTGGGGGTGGCACAGATCATCTGGCTGCCGGGCAACCCGGATGAAGTCGAGACCAATGGCCATATAGACGGTATCGCCTCCTTTATTGCCCCGGGCCGCATCCTGCTGCAGTCGGCTAAACAGGATCAGGGCGACTATTTCAAAATCATGCAGGAAAACCGCCGCGCACTGGAATTGGCGCGCGATAGCCGTGGCCGCCATTTCGAATTATTGGAACTGCCCTCGCCCATCGTCAGCGAGCGTTTCGGCTCCGAGCGCTACTGCGACTGCTATGCCAACTATATTCTGGTGAACGGCGCGGTAATTTCCACCGCCTTTGGCGTGGCCGAGGATGATGCGGCACGCAAGGCTTTCAGCCTGGCCTTTCCCGGCCGCCAAGTCGAACTACTACCGGTGCCGACCATCAGCATAGGCGGCGGCAGCCTGCACTGCTCCACCCAGCAACAGCCCGCCACCGCTGGCCAGCTGCCAGCCAACATTTAAGGAAAACAGCGATGTCCTCAAGAACCATCACCGTTGCCGCCGTCCAGATGGCCTCCGGCAGCTGGACACGGGATGACAATATGGCCACAGCCGAACGCCTGGTGCGCGCGGCGGCAGCGCAAGGCGCGCAGCTTATCCTCCTGCCCGAGCTTTTCATGCTGCCCTATTTCTGTATCGACCAGAATGCCAGCCATCTGGCACTGGCCGAACCGTTTGCGGGCAACCCGCATATCGCCCGTTTTGCCGCGCTGGCAGGCGAGCTGGGGGTCGTTTTGCCGATAGGCTTTTTCGAACGGGCCGGCAACGCAGCCTTCAATTCGGTCGCAGTGGCCGACGCCGACGGCAGCATTCTGGGCGTCTACCGCAAGACCCATATCCCGGATGGCCCCGGCTACACCGAAAAATTCTACTTCACCCCCGGCGACACCGGCTTCAAGGTGTGGGACACCCGTTTCGGCAAGATTGGAATCGGCATCTGCTGGGACCAGTGGTATCCGGAAACGGCACGCAGCATGGCGCTGATGGGCGCAGAAGTCCTGTGCTTCCCCACCATCATCGGCTCCGAACCATTCAGCGCCGACTACGACTCTTCCGGCCACTGGCAGCGCACCATGCAGGGGCACGCCGCCGCCAATATGCTGCCAGTGGTAGCCGCCAACCGCATCGGTACCGAAACAGGCATCGGCAATGGCAATCCGCAGCAACAGGGCTTGAGCAGCACCTTTTACGGCTCCAGCTTTATCGCCGACCATACCGGCGCCAAGCTGGCCGAGGCCGGGCGCAGCGAAGAGACTATTCTGCTGGCCAGCTTCGATCTGGATGCCATCCGCGCCGAGCGCCAGTCATGGGGCTTCTTCCGCGACCGTCGCCCCGAAATGTACCGCACCTTGCTCACCAGCGATGGCGTGGCATCTTGCTACCGTTAAGGAGATGATCATGAATAAGCAACTCGCACTAGGCATGCTAGCGCTGGCACTGAGCATCCCGCAGGCGCAGGCGGCAGAGGAAAAGATCCTCTATCTGTTCAACTGGGCTGACTACTTCGCCCCCGACACCCTGCAGCAGTTCGAAAAGGAAACCGGCATCAAGGTGAAGCTGGATGTCTACGACAGCGACGAGACCCTGCAGGCCAAGCTCCTGGCCGGTGACAGCGGCTACGACGTAGTCTGGCCCAGCAACGACTTCATGGCCAAACAGATACAGGCAGGAGCGTACCGCAAACTGGACAAGAGCAAGCTGCCCAACTACAAACATCTGGACCCCAAGCTGCTGGGTGTGATTGCCCGTTCCGACCCCGGCAACCAGTACAGCGCCCCCTATATGTGGGGCACCATGGGCGTGGGCTACGACAAGGACAGGATCACGGCCATTCTGGGCAAGGACATGCCCAAGAACAGCATGGAACTGTTGTTCAACCCGGCGATTGCCGCACGTATTGCAGCCAAGTGCCGTATGGGCGTGCAGGACTCGGCCAGTTCCATCCTGCCGCTGGCCTTGCGCTATATCGGGCGCGACCCGGTCAATCCCGGCAAACAGGATTACGCCGCAGCGCAGGCCATGCTGATGAAGATCAGGCCCTATATCCGCCGCTTTGTCGTGTCACCCACCGCCGACGAACTGGTCAGCGGCGAGCTGTGCGTCACGGTCGGTTTTTCCGGCGCCATCAATCTGGCGGCCAGCAAGGCGCATGAGATGGGCATCAAGCGCAATATCGTCTACGACATTCCCAGCATGGGCAGCCTGATGTGGTTTGACGGCATGCTGATTCCCAAGAACTCGCGCCACCCCGACAATGCGCACGCCTTTATCAACTTTATCCTGCGACCGGACATCATCGCCAAAATCAGCGATGCCACCCGTTACGCCAATGCCAATCTGAGCTCGCAAAAATTGGTCGACCGCAAGCTCAGCAGCAACCCCACCATTTATCTTAACGAAGCGAAAAAACAGACCCTGTTTACCCAGCAGATCCAGTCCAGCGAGAATAGCCGTATCGAAGGCCGCACCTGGCTGACATTCAAAAAAGGCTGAATCTCCCCCTAGCGGAACAGAAAGCAAAGCATGCTCAAGCGACGAGAACTTTTACAACGCGGCCTGCGTATTGGCTGTGCCCTGGCACTCACCCCGCTGGCCAGCGGCTGTCTGGGCGGGGCTGGCGGCGAGACCGATAGTACTGACAGCACAGACAGCTGGCGTATGCCCGACGAGAGCGCCCCGCATCGTGCCACGTGGATGGCGTTTGGTGCATCGGATGCCATCTGGGGGCCGCAATTGCTCTCCCCTTGCCGCGACGCGCTGGCGCTGATCGCCAACACCATCGTCCGTTACGAGCCGGTCAGGATGCTGGTACGCCAGAACGAGCTGGCTATCGCCCGGCAACTGCTGGATCCAAAAATCGAGCTACTAAGCCAGCCGCTTGACGACTTGTGGATACGCGACACAGGGCCGGTATTTGTCAAAAACCGGCAGGGAAAACTGGCCGGTGTCGATTTCAACTTCAACAGTTGGGGCAATAAGCAGGCCTATGCCCAGGACGCAGAAGTCGCCGAATTTGTCTGTTCCAAAGCGGGCACGCCCGTATTGCGCAGCAAGCTGGTACTGGAAGGCGGCGGCATCGAGGTGGATGGCGAGGGTACGGCCATCATGACCGAGAGTTGCGTACTCAACCGCAACCGCAATCCCGGGGTCAGCAAGGCCGACTGCGAGGCCGAACTGAAACGGCTACTGGGCATCAGCAAGATTATCTGGCTGCCCGGCATCGCCGGGCGCGATATCACCGATGGCCATACCGACTTTTACGCCCGCTTCGCCGGCCCCGGCGTGGTGGTGGCCGGGCTGGAAATGGATCCCGACTCGTTCGATTACGCCGTCACCCGCGCACACTTGAAAATCCTGCGCGGCGCGACCGATGCGCGAGGCCGTAAGCTGCGCGTGGTCGAAATGCCGGGGCCGGGCAGCATACGCCCGCGTTTTGACAACAGCGAGTTTGCCGCCGGTTATATCAATTTCTATGTCTGCAACGGTGCCGTCATCGCACCACAGTTTGGCGATATCGCGGCCGACAACAATGCCCGCGACACCCTGCGTGAGCTATTTCCCGGCCGCGATGTAATCCAGCTGGATATCGATGCCATCGCCGCCGGTGGTGGCGGCATACACTGCACTACGCAGCAGCAACCGGCCTGAACCAGACACAAAAAAGCGGGAAGGTCACCCTTCCCGCTTTTTTCACCTCCATCACCGCGTATGGCTACAGCGACAGATACGACGACTGCTTGAGGCAGCGCGCGAACTCGGCCAGATAACTGCCGCGCTCGCCCACGTCCAGCACCGACATCTTGTGACGGTAGCGCTCCAGCAGCTCATCCGGTGACAGGTGCACATAGCGCAGCATGTCTTCTATGGTGTCGTGCTCCTCCACCCCGGTGCATTCCAACATCCCGCCGGCGTACTGATAGACATTGACCGAGTCGGTGTCGCCAAACAGATTGTGCATATCGCCCAGAATCTCCTGATAAGCACCGACCAAGAACACGCCAATCAGATACTCCTCGCCGGCCTTGACCTCGTGCACCGCCATGCTGGTCTCTATGCTCTGGCCGTCCACATACTGCTTGACCTTGCCGTCAGAGTCGCAGGTCAGATCCTGCAGCACCGCGCGCCGCGTCGGCTCCTCATCCAGACGGTGAATAGGCATCAAGGGCAGCACCTGATCGATGGCCCAGGTATCGGGCAGGCTCTGGAATACCGAAAAGTTGCAGAAATACTTGTCGGCCAGGCGCTCGGTCAAATCGTCGTAAGCCTGACGCTGGCTGCGCTGGCCGGCGCTGAGCTGGCGCTGCAGGCGGCGGCACAAGGCAGCATGGATGGTTTCGGCCAGCGCCTTTTCCTTTAGCGACAGCCGGCCTGCGGTATACAGCTCGGCCACATCCGACACCAGATGGCTGGCGCGATAATAGGTTTCGGTGACCATCTCCGCATCGGCCAGTTGCGTCAGTTCCAGCAGTTTGCGGATGGGCAGTGCCAGAGAGGCGACATCGGCCACCGCCGGCACGGCATCGGGCAAGCGCTCGACATCGGTGACATTCATCACCAGCACCGCATGGTGCGCGGTCATCGCGCGGCCGGATTCGGAAAAAATGCGCGGTTGCGGCAAATCGTTGTCGGCGCAGAATTCGGTCAGCAGACCGACAATCGCCTGCGCGTACTCGTCGATATCGTAGTTGATCGAGCTTTCGTTGCGCGAATGGGTGCCGTCGTAATCGACCCCCAGCCCGCCGCCGACATCGACATGATCGATAGGCAGACCCAGCGCCCTCAGCTCGCCATAGTAGCGGATCGCCTCGCCAAAGCCCTTGCGGTAGTCTTCCAGATGCGCAATCTGCGAGCCCATATGAAAGTGCATCAGGCGCACGCAGTCGGCCATGCCGGCTGCCGCCAGCTTGTCGGCCGCCGAAATCAGCTGCGCTGCCGACAGGCCGAACTTGGCCTTGTCGCCACCGGTATCCGCCCACTTGCCCGAAGCCAGCGACGACAGGCGCACGCGCATGCCCAGCCATGGCCGCACCCCCAGCCGCGCGGCCTCTTCGATCACCAGATCGACCTCGACCTCTTTCTCGATCACGATAAACACCTCGTGCCCCAGCTTCTGGCCAATCAGCGCCAGCCGGATAAACTCGCGATCCTTGTAGCCGTTGCATACGATGGTGCCGCCGATGGGCGACAAGGCCAGCACCGCCATCAGCTCGGGCTTGGAGCCGGCCTCAAGGCCGATGGAGACATCAGGTGTCGCGATGATGCTCTTGATCACCGCCTCCTGCTGGTTGACCTTGATCGGATAGATGGCGGTATAGCGGTTGCCGTAGCCCGCTTGCGCAATGGCATCGTCAAAAGCACGGCACAGGCGCGTCACGCGGTTTTGCAGGATGTCGGGGAAGCGGATCAGCAGCGGCAGATCCAGATTCTTGCCATACAGGCGCTGCAATAGCGCCATCAGATCGATATCCTCGCCGAGTGCGGCATTCGGCCGCACGCTGACACAACCGTTGTCGGCAATATCGAAATACCCATCCCCCCAATGCCGGATACCGTACAGGCTCCGGCTATCTGCGACTGTCCACGCCATGGTGTTGCCCTTTGCAATGCAAGATTGAATCACTCCTTAGTGCGCGGCTTTCGGGCGGGACTCGCTTGATGTGGGCCTAGGATGTCGGAGCTGCGTATTCATGCCATAAGGCTTGAACGGACGCGGATTTTAGCAATATCACATGTCATGGCAAGCGTTTTTTCACCCTGTGCATTTTAATCAACAGCACAATAAAAACAGTACCTTAGGCAGGCTTGAACCACACGGCCAATCACCTTGATTGCAGACTGATTTTCTCCCGTGCGGCAGATGCAAAAAAACGGGGGGCGTCCAATATATTGAACGCCCCCGCTTATCTTCACGCGACCCGCGTTTACCACACGTTTAGCTACGCATATCAACTATACGGTGTAGACCATGAAAATATTTGACCACGCGAAACGCTACAGGCATCAGCCTGGTACAACAAAAACCCCACATTCAGGCTATCGCCGCTACAGCGGCGCACCGCGCCCGACGAAATAGCGCCGCCCTATCCATAGCGCAACATTGACCAGCAAAATCAGCACCGGCACCTCGACCAACGGCCCGATCACGGCGGCAAAGGCAATGGGAGATGCCAGCCCGAAGGCGGCAATCGCCACCGCGATCGCCAGCTCAAAATTATTGCTGGCCGCGGTAAAGCTCATTGCCGTGGTTTTAGGATAGTCCTCCCCGGCGCGGTGGCCCATGGCATAGCTGATAAAGAACATCAGTACAAAGTAGATCACCAGCGGCAACGCAATACGCAGCGCATCCAGCGGCAGGCGCAGTACATCTGCGCCCTTGAGGCTGAACATGGCGGCGATGGTAAACAGCAAAGCAACTAGCGTCAGCGGGCTGATTTTGGGCAAAAAGCGGGTTTCATACCACACACTGCCGCGTGCCTTGATCAGCAGCTTGCGGGTAAGAAATCCGCTCACAAAAGGAATGCCGAGATAGACCAGCACCGCCTGAGCGATGGTGACAAAGCCGACATCGATCACACTGCCGGCCAGCCCGAATAGCGGCGGCAATACGGTGAGGTAGAACCAGGCAAACACGCTGAAGAACAGAATCTGGAACACCGAATTGAATGCGACCAAACCGGCGACATACTGGTTGTCTCCGCGCGCCAGCTGGTTCCACACCAGCACCATGGCAATACAGCGTGCAAGGCCAATCAGAATAACCCCGGTCATATATTCGGGCTGGTCACGCAGGAAAATCACCGCCAGCGCAAACATCAGGGCCGGCCCGATAATCCAGTTCTGGATCAGCGACAGCACCAGCATTTTCTTGTCGGCAAATACGCGCGGCAAGTCTTCATAGTGCACCCTGGCCAGGGGCGGATACATCATCACGATCAGGCCGACCGCAATCGGGATATTGGTCGAGCCGGATGACAGGCTGTTCAGCCAGTCCGGAAAACCGGGAATCACCGTACCCAGCAAAATCCCCAGCGCCATGGCAGCGAAGATCCATAGCGTCAGATAGCGGTCGAGAAAGGAAAGGCGTTGCTTTGGCAGGCTCATAGTGGACTCTTGGCGGATTTAAGGATTGATGATTCAGGCTAGCCACGGTGTCAGCGCACTAAACAGATAACCCGCAGAGATGGCGGTACCAATGATCACCACTAAAAAGGCGATCAGGATCTGCTTGCGAAACAGGGCTTTAAGCAGGATCAGTTCGGTCAGGCTGGCGCCGGCGCCACCGATGATCAGCGCCATCAGCGCGCCCAGCCCCATTCCCTTGAGCGCAAACATCGACGCCATCGGAATCAGCGTCTCGGCGCGCAGGTAAAGCGGAATGCCCACAACGGCCGCCAGCGGGACGGCCAGCGGGTTGTCGCTGCCGGTGTGTGCGGCGATCCACTCGGAAGGGATGAAGCCGTAGGTGAAAGCACCGATGGCCACCCCCAGCATCAGGTAAGGAAACACCGAGCGGAATTGGCCGAGTGCTTCGCGCCACAGTTGCCGCCAGGGCATTGCCTCCTGGGATGGCCGTGCCACTTGGGCCGGCTTGGGTGCACAGCAGGCTGTCTTGGGTTCGACCGGCTTGGGGGCGCAGCAGGAAGCCTTAGGCTCGACCTGTTTAGGTGTGCAGCAAGCGGTCTTGAGTTCGACCGGTTTGGCGATGCAGCACGCCCCCGCCTTCGGTGCGGTCTGCTTCACGTAGCGCCCGAAATTCAGCCGCTCGAGCAACACGCCGGCCAGCAGCGAGATCAACAGCGTCGCTGCCATATAGACCAGGGTCACCTTCCAGCCGAAGGTCAGCCACAGCAGCCCGACCACGATAGGGTTGAGTAGTGGCGACACAAACAAAAAAGTCATGGTCGGGCCAAAACCGGCACCGGCGCGCAGCAGTCCGTTCAGCATCGGGATGGTCGAACAACTGCAAAACGGCGTAACCGATCCGATCGCAGCGGCGGTCAGATAGCCGCTCCCCTTCTGGCTGCTAAGCAGCGACTGCACCTTGCCGGCTGGCAGCTTGTGCTGAATAGCGGCAACGGCAAAACTGATCACGACGAACAGCAGCGACAACTCCAGTGCCAGAAACACGAACATAGCTGCTGCCGATTGCAACGACGCCATGGAAAACGAAAACATGCTTAATCTTTCTTTAACGCCCGGCGGCAAGGTGTCGCCGGGCGTTCATCAATAAGTGCCCCGCACATGGCACGGAGCCCGTCCACTCAGTTTGCCTGAGCGAGTGCGGCCAGCGCATCGGCACCAACCGGCTCTTGTGCCAGAAGCGGCAGCAGTGCCACGCGAGTGGCGTGGCGGGTGAGCACCGCATCGATTTCGCGCGCTTCATTTTGCGCACGCTTTGCCAGCAAAGGCGCAGTACTGCCCGCCGCCGCGATGCTCTGGTTAATGACCCACGCCCATGGCGTAATGCCGGCGCGTTCAAGATCGGCCTGCAAGGCGGCGGCTTCCAGCACCGGCGTGGTTTCGGCCAGCGTCGCAATCAGCACCTTGGTGCGTGCCGGATCTTGCAGCTGCATCATCGGCGTGGTGAAGTGAAGACCCTTGTCGCCCATCTGGCGCACCATTTCGCGGTGGTAGGCACCGGTAGCATCCAGCAATAACAAGGTGTGGCCGGTCGG
>NZ_RJTZ01000085.1:0-15253 GCF_024343515.1 Aquitalea sp. S1-19
AATGCCAGCCCCAGCGCATCGACGGCACGGGCTGGGGTCAGTTCGCTAAAGTCGGGCTGCAGGAAAGCGATCACACCTGCGGCGGCGCCAGGCAGTGTCAGCGCCCGTACTACCAGTAGCAGCATGATCACGAATAGCGCCGGCATCAGTATCTTGCCCGCCCGTTCTATGCCTTTTTCGATGCCGCCCAGCACGATGGCGAGGGTGGCGAGGGCGAACAGTGCATGTGTCAGCAGCGGCGCAAGCGGATCGGACACGAAGTTGTCGAACAGTGCCGGCAGCGCCGCTGGCGCCGTCGACATTACGCGACCATCAAGGGCAAAGCCCAGATAGGCAAAGGTCCAGCCGCCGACCACGCTGTAGAACGAGAACAGCACGAAGCCGGCGAGCACGCCCAGCAGCCCGGCCAGCCGCCAGCGCGGACCGCCCATCTTGGCATAGGCGACGCTGGCACCACTGCGGGTGGTGCGGCCCAGTGCGATCTCGGCCACCATCAGCGCGAGGCCGAGGGTAAAACTGAACGCCAGATAAAGCAGGATAAAGGCGCCGCCACCGTTCTGTGCGGCGACATAGGGGAATTTCCAGATCGCGCCCAGTCCGATGGCAGAGCCGGCGGCGGCGAGAATGAAACCGAGGCGCGAGCCCCAGCTGTGGCGGTGTTGCGGCATAGTGTCCAGTTCCGGTGGGGACTCCGTCGGGCTGGCGGCCAAATGAAATCGGGCCGCCTGAGTGGGCGGCCCGATCGGAATGCATGATTTCAGAAGCTTGCAACCGTCCCGGCCGCCCTGAGCGGGCGGACCATAAAGGAAAACGCAAAAAATACGGCGTAACGGTTCATGAATATAAGTAAATCATGTACGTGCGCGGTGCGTCAAATGCAGGCTTACAGGTTTTTCAGCAAAATGGCCGCGATAGAGAGCGGTGCGACCAGGCGGCAGTTCCACTTCAGCAGCCATAGCGGCAGGCCGCTCAGGCCGGAATGTTCACGCAGCAGCGGCCACACGCGCCAGCCGGCGAACAGCGCCACCAGGATGCCGGACAACGGCATCAGTACATTGCTGACGCTGTAATCCATCGCATCGAAAATATTCTTGCCGAACACGCTGATGTCTGACCACGGCCCCAGTGACAGCGATGCCGGCACGCCGCACAGGAACACGGCTGCGCTTAACGCCAGCAGCACCGGCCGGCGTGGCAGCTTGAATTCGTCGAGGAACAGCGTCGCGATCAGCTCCAGCATCGATACCGACGAGGTCAGCGCCGCCACTGCCAGCAGTGTAAAAAACACGATGGCCAGCGCTTGGCCGAAAGGCAGGCTGGCAAATACGATGGGCATGGTCATGAAGGTGAGACCCGGGCCTGCGGCCGGGTCCAGGCCGAAGGCAGTCAGCGCCGGGAAGATCATCAGCCCGGCGAGAATCGCCACCATGCACGACAGGCCCACCACCCATGTCGCCGAGTGCAGTACCGGCGTCTGTTGTTTCACGTACGAGCCGTAGGCGATCATGCCGCCGGTACCCAGCGACAGCGAGAAGAAGGCTAAGCCCAGCGCGTCGCCGACCATGGCCGGGGTGACGGCGTTAAAGTCGGGGGTGAAGAAGGCGAGCGCGCCGGCGGCAGCACCGGGCAGGGTCAAGGAGCGCACGATCAGCCCCAGCATCATCAGAAACAGGGCCGGCATTAACAGCTTGCTGGCGCGTTCGATGCCTTTTTCCACCCCGCCCAGCACGATGGCCAGCGTTAACAGCGCGAAAGCGGCATGGCTGACGATGGGCCACAGCGGGTCTTCGACGTAGCGGGCGAAGGTCTGCTGCAGCACCCCGCTATCGGTGGTCAGCACCGAGCCCTCGATTGCCAGCGCGACATAGCCCAGCGTCCAGCCGCCGACCACGCTGTAGAAGCTGTACAGCACGAAGGCGGCGAAGATGCCCATCAAGCCCACCAGTGGCCAGGCGCCACCGGCCAATTGGCGGAACATGCCGACCGGGCCGGTTTGTGCGGCACGCCCCAGCGTGAACTCGACCAGAAGCTGGGCCAGGCCCAGGGTGAAGCTGAACAGCAGAAACAGCAGGATAAAGGCGCCGCCGCCATTCATGGCTGTGACAAAGGGAAACTTCCAGATGGCGCCCAGGCCGACGGCCGAGCCGGCGGAGGCGAGGATAAAACCGAGGCGCGAGCCCCAGGCGGAACGTGTTGTCATGATGGTCCTTGTCGTGGGACCTTCACCCGCTCACCACCCATGGCGTCCAGCAACAAAAAGGCCGCCTTGGGCGGCGGCCTGGATGTCGGTCGATTCTGTTGTTCAGACGCGCGCAAATTCTCCGGCCACCAAAAGGAGGACCGGATAATAAGACTGGCCGAAGCGGGCCGCGCGCTCTGCGTTTTTCATGGTGCGGCCATCATGGCTTGCCGGCGGACAGGCTGTCAAGCGTTGGCGATTGGGCGGTCGCTATTTTTTCGGCCTCTTCCGGCGTACCGAACAAGAGCAGTAGCCGCTCGCGCCATGAGCGTGCCCGGCCGGTTTCGCGGGCCATATCTAGCCATTCGGTCAGCGAAACCACCAGCGGGTTGTAGCTCGTCACCGGCTTGACCGTGCCGTAGTCGCACGGCTCGGCCGGGTCCTCGGCGACAAAGCTGCCGAACAGCTTGTCCCACACCACCAGCACGCCGGCGAAATTGCGGTCGAGATAGCGCGGATTTTTCGCATGGTGTACGCGGTGGATGGACGGCGTGTTGAACAGTTTTTCAAAGGCACCCAGATGCGGGATGGCCTGGGTGTGGATATAGAACTGGTAGGCGAGGTTGATCAGTACAATGCCGACGATGGCTTGCGGCGGGAAGCCCAGCCACGCCAGCGGCAGCCAGAACGCCCACATGCCGGCGACCGGGTACATCAGGCTCTGGCGGAAGGCGGTGGTGAAGTTCATCCGTGTCGAGCTGTGGTGCACGCTGTGCGCCGCCCACAGCCAGCGCACGCGGTGGCTGGCGCGGTGAAAACCGTAATAGAGCAGGTCCTGCAGGATAAACAGCGCGAAAAAAGCCGGCCACGACAGCTCGAAATGGAACAGGCGGTACTGGTACACCCAGGCGTAGAGCGGGATCACCAGAAACCACGCCAGCTTGTCGGCGCCCTGGTGCAGCAAGCCCAGTGCCGCATTGCACAGGCTGTCGCGCCAGTCGTAGACATCGCCCCGCCCCTGGCGCGCCCAGTAGCGGATCTCCCACGCCACCGCCAGCAAAAACAGTGGCGTCAGCCCCAGCAACAGCAACTCGATATCGAACCCCATGGCCATCTCCTCATGTCTGCCGGGCACCATGCGTGGGTGGCCGGTCTGTCTATATGGTATGACGTAAGGGTTGGTGTGGGAAGGGCGGCTTTAGCGCCGATCGATATTGGCGATGCTCATCAGCATGCCCATGCCGACAGCCAGCGAGACGGTAGCGGTGCCGCCGTAGGAGACAAAGGGTAGCGGCACACCAACTACCGGCAGGATGCCGGCCACCATGCCCATATTGACGAAGGCGTACATAAAGAAGGTCAGCGTGATCGAGCCGGCCATCAGCCGGCCGTATAGAGTCTGGGCGCGGGCGGTAATCATTAGGCCGCGGCTGAGGATGGCCATATACAGCAGCAGCAGGATGAGATTGCCGGCCAGACCGAACTCTTCCGAGTAAACGGCGAAAATGAAATCGGTGGTGCGCTCGGGGATGAATTCGAGGTGGGTCTGAGTGCCGGACAGCCAGCCCTTGCCCCACGGGCCGCCCGAGCCGATGGCGATGGTGGACTGGATGATGTGGTAGCCATCGCCTAGCGGATCCTGAGTCGGGTCGAGCAGGGTCAGCACGCGGCGGCGCTGATAGTCATGCATGAAGTGCCAGACTAGCGGCAGGCTGGCCAAAAAGCCGGCCCCGGCGCCAAGTATGACCTTCCATGACAGGCCGGCGAAGAACAGTACGAACAGGCCCGAGGTCATGATCAGGGTGGCGGTGCCGAGGTCGGGCTGCTTGAGAATGAGTACGCCTGGCACCAGAATAATGGCCAGCCCCACCAGATAGTGCCACCAGCGGATCTGGCCTTCATTGTGCTGGAAGTACCAGGCCACCATCATTGGCAGCGCGATTTTCATGATCTCGGACGGCTGGATGCGCATGATGCCCAGGTTCAGCCAGCGCTGCGAACCGTTGACGATAATGCCGAACAGCTCGACCGCCACCAGCAGCAGCACGCCGACCAGATAGACCGGCGGCGCGAACATCATCACCGTCTGCGGCCGGCTCCAGGCCAGCAGCCACAAGATGCCGAACGACAGCGCGCTATAGACCAGCTTGTTGTCTATCTTGCCGAAGGTTTCGTTGGATGCGGAATACAGTACCAGCAGGCTGAGGACAAACAGCAGGCCGAGAAACAGCATCAGCCAGGCATCAAGCGGCTGGATGATGCTGTGCCACAGGCGTTTAAGGGGATGGGGATGCATGGGTCTTCTTGTCCGCGACGGGTGCACTGGCGTCTACTACGCCGGTGTCCGCTGTTTCTGGCAGCGCCATGGTTTGCAGGAGGGCGTTTATGTCGGCCGGCACTTTGCCGGTCAGATAGTAGTCGATCACACCGCGCGCCACCGGTGCGGCTGCGGCAGCGCCGAAGCCGGCATTCTCCACGATCACTGCGACGGCGATGGTCGGCTTTTCCGCCGGTGCAAAGGCAATAAACCACGAATGGTCGCGGTGCTGCTCGGCAAGCGCGCCGGCATTGTATTTTGCACCCTGCTTGATCTGCACGACCTGGGCGGTACCGGTCTTGCCGGCCATGCGATAAGTCAGGTTTTGTCCCAGACGCCAGGCGGTGCCGCCAGGCTTGAGCACGCCTTCCATTGCCTGCTTGATGTAGTCGTAGTTTTGCTGTTTGAAGGCGAGCTGACGTTGCGGCCTGGCTTCCACCAACTGTACCTTGCCATTTTTGCTGTCGGTGATGGTCTGCACCAGGTGCGGTTTGAACACCTTGCCGTCGGCGGCCAGTATCGCGGTGGCGTTGGCCATCTGTAGCGGGGTATAGGCATTGAAACCCTGGCCGATACCGATGCTGACCACGTCGGCCGGAATCCAGCGCTGATACTCCGGCTTCATCTTCGAGAAGCGCTTGGCTTTCCATTCTTTCGATGGCAGCACGCCGATGGCCTCGCCATCCAGGTCGATACCGGTCCGGCTGCCCAGACCGAACTGGCCCAGTACCGGATGGATACGGTCTATGCCCATATCCCATGCCAGCTTGTAGAAAAAGGTATCACTGGAAACGGCGATGGCCTTGGACAGGTTGGCCGAGCCGTTGCCGGAGGGTTTGCTGTCGCGAAAGCGGTGGCTGGAGCCGGGCAGGGTGAAGTAGCCAGGCGCACCGCGCACTTCATTGGGGCCGATGGCGCCGGTTTCCAGCGCCGCCATGCCCATAAACGGCTTGAAGGTGGAGCCCGGCGGGTACAGGCCGCGCCGTGCACGGTTGATCAGCGGCTTCTGCCAGTCTTCGTTGAGGTTCTTCCAGCTTTGGGTGTCGATGCCGTCGATAAACAGCCCGGGGTCGAAGCCGGGTTTGGACAAGAGGGCCAGGACGCCGCCGGTTTGCGGGTCTATTGCCACCAGTGCGCCACGGCGCTGGCCGAACAGTTTGTCGGCGACGTCCTGCAGGCGGATGTCGAGCGCCAGCTTGAGATCATTGCCATTTTTGGGCGGGGTGCGCTTGAGGCTGCGGATGGCGCGGCCCAGGTAATCGGTTTCGACTTCTTCGAAGCCCGGTATGCCGCGCAGCTCGTCTTCATAGACTTTTTCCAGCCCCAACTTGCCGATATGGGTCGCGCCGCGATAGTTGGCTGTCTTTTGTTCTTCGGCAATGTTTTCCTTGTCGCGCGGGCCGATACGGCCGATATAACCCAGCACATGGCTGGTCAGCTCCTTGTACGGATAGTCGCGGAACAGGCGGGCTTTGACTTCGACGCCGGGCAGGCGATAGCCGTTGGCGGCCACGCGTGCGGCCTCTTCGTCCGACAGCTTCATTTTCAGAGCTGAAGGCTCGAACTTCTTGTTTTCGCTGAGAAATTTTCGGAAGCGCTTCATGTCGCGCGGGGTCAGTTCGACCAGGGTACCCAGTTGGGCCACCATTGCTTCTAGGTCACCGGTTTTGGACGGGGTGATTTCCAGCGTATAGGCAGAATAATTTTGCGCCAGTACGATGCCGTTACGGTCGGTAATCAGGCCGCGGTTGGGCTGCACCGGCACCAGCGAGATCGAATTGTTTTGCGCCAGCGTCGAGTAGTGGTCGTACTGTATCACCTGCAGCCAGACGAAACGCCCGGCCAGCACCAGAAACATCAGCAGCATGAACAGGTAGGCCACGACCAGGCGCAACTGGAACTGGTCATTGTCGGCGCGTGGTGTTTTCAAACGGGTAGGGCGGGGCATGTGGCGCGTAACCTAGTGCTTCTGGCGGTAAGGGGCGAGCAGAACCTTGGTCAGCAAAGGCCAGAGCAAGGCACCGATCAGCGGCGGCAGAAAATAATTCCAGCCGACAAAGGCGGCACCCGTGGCCATGCGTGCCAGTACCATAATGATCTGGTTGGTCAGTAAGAGCGCGAGCACGACCAGCGATTGCTGACCCAGATTGAACATCACCAGCTGGCGCTGGCGCATCTGTGCCAGATAGCAGCTGATGGAATAGGCCAGTGCATGCTGACCGAACAGACCGGCGGTGGCAATGTCGGCAATCAGCCCGATGGTAAAACCGGTGCCGACACCGACCAGACGCGGCTGGTTGATCGCCCAGTAAATAAGCAGTAAACCGACAAAATCGGGCATCCAGCGTGTGGAGCCGACCGGCAAAGGAATCAGTTCGGCCGTGATGGCCAGAGCAAAGCTCAGATAGATCAGGCGCAGACTGACAGGTTTGAGCAGTTCTTGCGGGTGGTCAAGCGACATGCGGCATTATCCTGGAGACGGTGTAGCGGTAGCCGGTGCCGAGGCAGGCTGTACTGCTGCCGGCACGGTACGTACCGGTAGCGCCAGTACAAAGCGGCCATGATTGATGCCGCCTAATGGTGTACTGGTAATGCGGGCAAAGGATGCACCCGAGCCGCGTTCTACTGCCGTCACTTTTGCAACCGGCAGGCCGGCCGGATACAGGCCGTCTATGCCCGAGGTTTGCAGCAGGTCGCCGGGCTTGATGTCGGCGGCCGGCGGCAGATAACGCACCTCGACGCCGCCGCCATAGCCGTACAGAATGGCGCGCACACCGGTGCGCTGGATCATGACCGGTACCATCTGGTGCTTGTCGGTAATCAGCGTGACCTCTGCTGACAAAGGCTGTACCCGGGTGACCTGACCGATCAGGCCGGCTTCGTCGAGCACTGGCTGGCCAGTGCTCAAGCCGGCATCCTCGCCCTTGTCGATAATGATCTTGTGCGAGAACGGATCGCGCCCGGTGTATAGCACCTCGGCGATCTGGCCCTGATCGTTACGGCTGATGCGCAACTGGTTGGTCTTTTTCAGCTCGTTCAGATCGCGCTCGGCGGCTTGCAGGCGCACGATTTGCGCCGCCAGTGCCAGCTGGCGGTTTTTCAGCTCGTCATTTTCCGTTTTCAGTTCGGCCTGACGGACAAAAAAATCCCCGACATGCCGTGCGGCCGACACAGGCATATTGACTGCCTGTTGTAGCGGATAAAGCACGACCGACAGCCCTTCGCGGCTGCGCTCCATTAGGCCGAACTGGCTATCTCCGACCAGCAGGGCAAGAGACAGCGTGACGCTAATGGTAAGACGCACGACCGGCGAAGGTCCGTGATGGAAAAAGCTGGGCGTATTGGAAAATTCCATAGGGCAAGGCGGGCGCGCTCAGCGAGTGCGCCCTGTTCCGGCTTCGCTCAGGGTACGCTCGTGAAAATAGTGCCGTGCTTGTCCATCTTGTCCAGCGCCTTGCCCGAACCACGCACCACGCAGGTCAGAGGTTCTTCGGCGACGAACACAGGCAGACCGGTTTCTTCGGCCAGCAGGCGATCGATGTCCTTCAGCAGCGCGCCGCCACCGGTCAGGACCATGCCCTTGTCGGCGATATCGGCGCCCAGTTCCGGCGGGGTCTGTTCCAGCGCGATCTTCACGGCGGACACGATCTGGTTCAAAGGCTCGGTCAAGGCTTCGAGAATCTCGTTGCTGGACACGGTGAATGCGCGCGGGATGCCTTCGGCCAGATTGCGGCCCTTGACTTCCATTTCGCGCACTTCGGCGCCAGGGAAGGCCGAACCAATAGTTTTCTTGATTTCTTCGGCCGTGGTTTCACCGATCAGCATGCCGTAGTTGCGGCGGATGTAATTGATGATGGCTTCGTCGAACTTGTCGCCGCCGACACGTACCGAGTTGGAGTAGACCACGCCACCTAGCGAGATCACGCCGACTTCGGTGGTGCCGCCACCGATATCCACGACCATGGAGCCGGTCGGCTCTTCGACCGGCAGGCCAGCACCAATGGCGGCGGCCATCGGCTCTTCGATCAATTCGACGCGGCGTGCGCCGGCAGCCAGTGCCGAATCCTTGATCGCGCGGCGCTCAACCTGGGTCGAGCCGCAAGGCACGCAGATCACGATGCGTGGGCTGGCCGAGAAGAAACGGCTGGGAGCCACTTTCTTGATGAACTGCTTGAGCATCTGCTCGGTGACCGTGAAGTCGGCGATCACGCCGTCCTTCATCGGACGGATGGCCTGAATGGAGCCAGGGGTACGGCCCAGCATGCGCTTGGCCTCGATGCCGACGGCGAGGATGGATTTTTTGTTGGTCGGCGCGTCGCTGTGGATGGCCACAACGGAAGGTTCATCCAGTACGATGCCTTTGCCGCGCATGTAGATCAGCGTGTTGGCGGTGCCAAGGTCAATGGCGAGATCGTTGGAGAAATAGCCGGTCAGGGAGCGAAACATGGGTCATCCTGCAATCTGTGTGGGCACGCTTGTGTAAGCGCACCCATGAATTCTGTATATGCCAAAGGCGGAGGGGCGGGCTGCTGTTCCGGCGTATTTTTCACCGCCCCGTACCGCCGTCGATCTTGGGTGAAACTAACCGCCTATGATACCCTATTACGCTTGAAAAATTAAAGACTTTGACCGAGGTTGCCATGTCGCTGACGCATCAGGACGTCGCGCGTATCGCCCAGCTTTCCCGCATCGCAGTGACCGAAGCGGAAATCGAGGCGGTTGGCGCGCAGCTTAATAATATTTTTGGCCTGATCGAGAAGATGCAGGCCGTGAACACCGACGGCATCGAGCCTATGGCCCACCCGCAGGATGTCAGTCTGCGCCTGCGCGAGGATGTCGTGACCGAGACCAACCATCGTGATGCCTATCAGGCGGTCGCGCCGCTGGTGGAAAAGGGTCTGTTCCTTGTGCCCAAGGTGATCGAGTAAACGCCGGCAACAAGCCGTCTGACTCCGCATGGCCTGTGCGCCGTGCGTGCTAACCGGATTTAGAAAACGACATGATTCAAGCCACGCTCAAGCAATTGTCGCAGCAGCTGGCAGACAAGGAAGTGTCTGCCGTCGAGCTTGCTGCCGCCTATCTCGACCGTATCGAGGCATTGAACCCTGCGCTCAATGCCTTCATTACCGTTGACCGTGAAAAAACCCTGGCCGCCGCGCAGGCGGCCGACGCCCGCCGCGCCGGTGGTGACACCGGCGCCTTGGTCGGCGTGCCGGTCGCACATAAGGATATCTTCTGCCAGCAGGGCTGGAAGACCAGTTGCGGCTCCAGAATGCTCGACAACTTTATCGCGCCTTATAGCGCGAATGTGATCGAGCAGTGCGATGCCGCCGGCCTGGTGTCGCTGGGGCGTACCAATATGGACGAGTTCGCCATGGGTTCGTCCAATGAAAACAGCTACTACGGCGCGGTCAAAAACCCGTGGGATCTGGCGGCGATTCCGGGCGGCAGCTCGGGTGGTTCGGCCGCGGCCGTTGCCGCGCGCATGACGCCAGTGGCCACCGGTACAGATACCGGCGGCTCCATTCGCCAGCCGGCCAGCCATTGCGGCATTACCGGCATCAAGCCGACTTATGGCGTGGTCAGCCGTTACGGCATGGTGGCTTACGCCAGCTCGCTGGATCAGGGCGGCCCGCTGGCGCAAACCGCCGAAGACTGCGCACTGATGCTTAATGTGATGGCAGGCTTCGATGCGCGCGATTCGACCAGCCTCGAGCGCGCCAAGGAAGACTACAGCCGCGAACTGAACCAGCCGCTGGCTGGGCTAAAAGTCGGTCTGCCACGCGAGTATTTCGCCGAAGGCTTGTCGGCCGATGTGGCACGAGTGATTACGGCAGCGGTCGCCGAGCTGAAAAAGCTGGGTGCCTGCGTGGTGGATGTGTCCCTGCCCAATACCGAGCTATCGATTCCGGCTTATTACGTGATTGCGCCAGCCGAAGCATCGGCCAACCTGTCGCGCTATGACGGCGTGCGTTACGGACACCGTGCCACCGAGTACAAGGATCTGGTCGAGATGTACGAGAAGACCCGTGCCGAAGGCTTCGGTAGCGAGGTCAAGCGCCGCATCATGGTTGGCAGCTATGTGCTGAGTCACGGTTACTACGATGCTTACTACCTCAAGGCGCAGAAGATACGCCGCCTGATTGCCAATGATTTCACCGCTGCCTTCGGCGATTGCGATGTGATTCTGGGACCGGTGGCACCGACCGCCGCCTTCAATATCGGTGAAAAGTCCGGTGATCCGGTGCAGATGTATCTGTCCGATATCTATACCCTGTCGGTCAACCTGGCCGGTTTGCCGGCGATGAGCGTGCCAGCCGGTTTTGCCGACAACGGCCGCCCGGTCGGTCTGCAGATCATCGGCAACTACTTCGCCGAAGCCAAGATGCTGAATGTGGCGCACCAGTTCCAGCAGGCGACCGACTGGCACCAGCGCGTGCCGGCCCTGTGAAATGACAGCCGTGTCGCGGTGGGTGCCCGATTGGGGTGCGAGCCGCGACCGCATAAAGGGATAAAGACAAGATGAAATGGGAAGTCGTTATCGGTCTTGAGGTGCATGTGCAGCTCAATACCGTCTCCAAGATTTTCTCCGGCTCCAGCACTGCTTTCGGTGCCGAGCCGAATACCCAGGCCTCGGTGGTCGAGCTGGCCTTTCCCGGCGTATTGCCGGTGATGAACAAGGCGGCAGTCGAAAAGGCGATCCGTCTGGGTCTGGCGCTCAATGCCCAGATCAACCGCAAGAATGTGTTTGCCCGTAAAAACTACTTCTACCCCGATCTGCCCAAGGGCTACCAGATCAGCCAGATGGATCATCCCATCGTCGGGCCGGGTACACTGGCGATTCAGGTCGGCGACAGCGAAAAGCTGGTGCGGGTGACGCGCGCGCATCTGGAAGAAGATGCCGGCAAGAGCCTGCATGAAGAATTTGTCGGCATGAGCGGCATCGACCTGAACCGCGCCGGTACGCCTTTGCTGGAAGTGGTGTCCGAGCCGGACATGTGCTCGGCCGACGAGGCGGTTGCCTATGCCCGCGCCCTGCATGGCTTGGTGACTTGGCTGGGGATTTGCGACGGTAATATGCAGGAAGGCAGCTTCCGCGTGGATGCCAACGTCTCGGTGCGCCCCGCAGGTCAGGCCGAGCTGGGTACGCGGCGCGAAATCAAGAACCTTAACTCTTTCCGCTTTTTGCAGCAGGCGATCGAATACGAGATCCAGTGGCAGATCGATACGCTGGAAGATGGCGGGCGCATCGTGCAGGGCACGGTGCTGTTTGACCCGGACTCGGGCGAGACACGCATGATGCGCAGCAAGGAAGACGCGCATGATTACCGCTACTTCCCCGATCCGGACCTGCTGCCTATCTGCCTGAGCGAAGAGCAGATCGAACGCGTGCGCGGAGAGATGCCTGAGTTGCCGGGTGCGATGAAAGCGCGTTTTGTCGAGGCTTTCGGCGTATCGGCCTATGACGCGGCCTTGCTGACCTCCAGCCGCGAACTGGCTGCTTACTTTGAAGCGGTCGCCCAGGCGACCGGCGAAGGCAAGCTGGCTGCCAACTGGGTCAATGGCGAGATTGCGGCACGCCTGAACAAGGAAGGCCTGGCGATTGGCGATTGCCCGATTGCGGTGGCGCGCCTGTCCGAGCTGGTGCGGCGTATTGCCGACAACACCCTGTCCAGCAAGCTGGCCAAGCAGGTGTTCGATGCCTTGTGGACGAGCGAGCTGTCGGTCGATGCCATTATCGAACGCGACGGCCTGAAGCAGGTGTCCGATGTCGGTGCCATCGAGAAAATGGTGGATGAAGCATTGGCGGCCAACCCCAAGGCGGTGGAAGAGTTCCGCGCCGGCAAGGAAAAAGCGCTGAATGCGCTGGCAGGCCAGGTGATGAAAGCCTCCAAAGGCAAGGCTAACCCAGCCCAGGTACAGGAAATCCTGCGCCAGAAGCTGGCCTGATCGGTTCTGCCTTTTGAGCGGCCAGATGGTGAGCGATCACTATCTGGCCGCTATTGTTTTGTGTGCCTCCCCCTTGTAATTAAGACTTTATTGAATATCCCTGTTTTAACTCCCTGATTCGATAAGAAAATAGCAGGACGAACATTGCCTAAGTCATTGTCGCAAAAGGTGAATTACTTGATGGTGATATTGACCGTTTCAGTCTGTAGTCTTTATAGTGGCGGAAGGTGGGATAAAGTGGATAAAAGTGGGGTAAAACCGGCATCTGATGCCAAGGAGCAAGCGCAAGCATGATCAACGGTGTCAGCCGCCTGTCGCTGGACAATAAGGGACGCTTGGCTATTCCTGCCCGGCACCGCGAGGCCTTGTTGTCCGCTTTTGGCAAGCGCCTGATGCTGACACTGGATTCTGCGCGTTTTTTATTGCTTTACCCGGAACAGAACTGGCGCACAGTTGAAGCCCGCCTGCTTGCCATGCCGGCAGGCAACCCCGTATTGCAGCGCTATCAGCGTCTGGTGCTCGGCCACGCCGAGCCGGTCGAAATGGATAGCGCAGGCCGCATTTTGCTGCCCGCCCACCTGCGTGCCCTGGTCCAGCTGGATAAAGGCGTGACGCTGGTCGGCATGGGTAACCGTTTCGAGTTATGGGATGCGGCCAAGTGGGAAGAACAGACCCGCGAGGCGCTGGATATGAATCCGGCGGACCTTGCCCAGCATCTTGGAGATTTTACGTTGTGACCCAAACCGTATTTACGCACCGCACGGTGCTGCTTGCCGAAGCTGTCGATGCGCTTGCCGTCCGCCCGGATGGCGTTTATGTCGACTGTACCTTCGGGCGCGGTGGGCACAGCCGGCTGATTCTGTCCAGGCTCGGCCCTGAAGGCCGCCTGATTGCTTTTGACAAGGATCCGGAAGCGATCCGCGAAGCAGAGCAGCTGGCACAGCAGGACACCCGTTTTACCATCGTGCACGAAGGGTTCGAAACGCTGGAGCGCGAGCTTGCACGGCTGAATATTGCTGCCGTTGATGGCGTGCTGATGGATCTGGGCGTTTCGTCGCCGCAGATAGACGATGGCCGGCGCGGCTTCAGTTTCCGCTTTGATGCGCCGCTGGACATGCGCATGGATACCAGCCGCGGCCTGACCGCCGCCCAGTGGCTGGCCAGTGCCGAAGAAACCGAAATCAGGGAGGTCATCAAAACTTATGGTGAAGAGCGGTTTGCTCGCAAGATCGCAGCAGCCATTGTTGCGCAAAGGGATGAGTCCCCCCTCACGACGACGCGTGAGCTCGCCTTGCTCGTCGCGAAGAACGTCCATTCTCGCGAACCGGGTCAGGACCCCGCGACGCGAACCTTCCAGGCCATCCGCATCCATATCAATGGCGAACTGGAAGAGCTGAACCGCGTGTTGCCACAGGCCGGCCGGGTGCTGGCCGAGGGCGGGCGTCTGGCGGTGATCAGCTTCCATTCGCTGGAAGACCGTATCGTCAAACTGTTTATGCGCGATGCAGCGACGGCCGACAAACTGCCGGCCTGGGTCGCGGTGCGGGCGGTCGATATCGGCGAGGCGCCATTGAAGATTATCGGCAAGCCGGTGCGCGCTAGCAGCGACGAGATTGCCGAAAATCCGCGCTCGCGCAGTGCCATCATGCGCACAGCCCTGCGTACGGCAACGCCCTGGCCGGAGCGCGATGCGTGAATCGCTTGAACGCCATTTTACTGATGGTGCTGGTGGCCTGTGCCATGTCGGTGGTGAGCTCGCAGCATATGGCACGCAAGCTGTATAGCGAGCTGGAAAAAGAACAGAAGCAGACCAAGATGTATGGCGTCGAGTATGGCCAGCTGCTGCTGGAGCAAAGTACCTGGGGGGCGCAGGCGCTGATCGAGAAAGTCTCGTCCGAGCGTCTGGGCATGCATGCGCCCGAGCCGCGTGAAATACAGGTTGTATTCGGCAAGGAGGGGCAGTGATGCCGCCCCGCGCCTATTCGCTGCATGACCGTTCAGTGTCCAAGCCCGCCATGCGCATCGCGCCGGGCCGGGTGTCGGTGGTACTGGGCGGCTTGGGCTTTCTATTCTTGCTGCTGCTTTTGCGGGCGCTGTATCTGCAGGTCGCCCAGCAGGACTTCCTGCAGAACCAGGGTGATGCGCGTTTTCGCCGCAGCATGACGCTGGAGGCGACCCGCGGCGTGATTGCCGATCGTAATGGCGAGCCGCTAGCCATCAGTACGCCGGTACAGACCATCTGGGCCAGCCCTGCCGGCATGCCTGAGGTGAATGAAACCCAGTTGGCCCAGCTTGCGCGCCTGCTGGAAGTGCCTGCCGCTGAAATCCGCAGCCGTCTGGCCGACAAGAAGCGCGAATTCGTCTATCTCAAGCGCCAGATCAGCCCGGAGCAGGCCAATGCGGTGATGGAGCTGGGCATTCCTGGTGTGGCCAAACAGCAGGAATTCCGCCGCTATTACCCGGCAGGGGAGATGCTGTCGCATATCGTCGGTTTTACCGGTGTAGACGGCAAGGGGCAAGAAGGGCTTGAACTGGCGCGCGATGCCATGTTGTCGGGCAAGCATGGCAAGCGGGTTGTGCTGCGCGACCGGCGCGGCTACATCATCGACGATCTGGCTGCGATCGAGCCGCCCAAAGACGGCCAGACCATGACCTTGTCGATCGACCGCCGCATCCAGTATCTGGCCTACCGCGAACTGAAAAACGCCGTCGAGGTGAATAAGGCCAAGGCCGGCGGTATCGTGGTACTGGATGGCAAGACCGGCGAAATTCTGGCGCTGGCCAATTATCCGTCGTTCAACCCCAAT
>NZ_RJTZ01000086.1:0-8054 GCF_024343515.1 Aquitalea sp. S1-19
GTCCTAGCGCCCGCAAGGGTGTGGAAGTTCGAGTCTTCTCTTGGGCACCAACAGATATTTAAGTCATTGAGTTTTGCTCAATGGCTTTTTTATCGTCCATATTCTGCTCCCCCCTCTTCTATTTATTTCCCTCGCCAAACAAACCCGATAAAAAGCCCGATAAAAAGCCCGACAAGCGCTAGCCTGCCGGGCAATCTTTACACCTTAATCAAGGCAGGCTTAAATTCAAACCCGCCCCGATCATTCCCATCAGAAGAATACCAGCGTCAGGATGCCGAATACCGGCAGCAGGAAGCAGATGGACCAGCCCATATAACCGAAGAAGCTAGGCATTTTCACGCCACGCTGCTCGGCAATGGCCTTGACCATAAAGTTGGGGGCATTACCGATATAGGTATTGGCGCCCATAAAGACCGCACCCATGGAAATGGCCAGCAAGGTATCCGCCATCGGCCCCATCATGGTCTGTGCATCACCATGCGCGAGGTTGAAGAACACCAGATAGGTCGGCGCATTATCCAGGAAGCTGGACAAGACACCCGTCATCCAGAAATACATGGTATCGATCGGCGCACCCGAACTGTCCGACACCATATGCACCAATGGTGCCAGATGGCCATCGGTACCGGCCTTGAGAATGGCAATCACTGGAGCAATGGTGACAAAGATACCGGCAAACAGCTTGCCGACTTCCAGAATCGGGTCCCAGTTGAAATCGTTTCCGGCACGCACTTGCTTGGGCGTCAGTTTCAGCGAGACCGCCGCGATCATCAGCAACAGCACATCGCGTACGATATTCTGCAGTTCCCAATGCGTGCCCATCACATCAAAACTGATACCTGGCTTCCAGAAACCGGACAGCAGCACACCACCGACAACCCCTGCCAGCAGGAAGAAGTTGAATTTGCCGTGGATCTTGATCGGGCTGTCCTTGGTCTTGTCGACCGGCAACACACCTTCCTTGGCAAAGAAGTAGCTGTCCACGGCAAAGAAAATCGCCAGCAGGGAGAGCGAAGTCAGCAGCACCGGCAAGGCCATATGCTGCAAGGTCCAGCCGAAGGTCACACCCTTGAGGAAGCCGAGGAAGAGCGGCGGATCACCCAGCGGGGTCAGACCGCCACCGACGTTGGCAACCAGGAAGATGAAGAACACGACTACATGCACATTGTGCTTGCGGTTGTCGTTGGCCTTGAGCAATGGGCGGATCAGCAGCATCGCCGCACCGGTGGTCCCCATAATGGAAGCTAGCACAGTACCGATAGCCAGGATCGTGGTATTGAGCTTGGGCGAGCCATGCAGATTACCCCAGATCAGAATCCCGCCCGACACCGTATACAGGGCAAACAGCAGGATAATAAACGGGATGTACTCGGCAATCATCGCATGCACGACAACAGACAACGCCATACCAAAGCCGAAGACGGCAATAAACGGCACCAGAAACAGCACGGTCCACATGGCGGTAATCTTGCCGAAGTGGTGATGCCAGAAACCCGGGGCAAAAATAGGGAACAGCGCAATCGACAGCAGGATGCCGGCAAACGGCAGCCCCCAAATCAGACTCAGCGTCGAACCATCCAGATCCGCCGCCTGCGCCAATGCCGGCAACAGCGCAAGACTCGCTGCTGTAAGCAAGGTTTTAATCATTATGTCTCCTAAAGTGGCAAGCCCCTTGGCCGGGCCTGCCGATTAACCCGGCCAATAAGGCCGGACACCATTTACTGAGTACCCTTCTGGATAAACTCAATTTTATAACCATCCGGATCTTCGACAAAGGCAATGACGGTAGAGCCATGCTTCATCGGACCGGCTTCACGCACCACCTTGCCGCCCTTGGCGCGTACTGCATCGCAGGCAACATAGGCGTCATCCACTTCGACTGCCAGATGGCCGAAGGCATCACCCAGCGCATAGGATGCCGTATCCCAGTTATGGGTCAGTTCCAGCACCGTATCCGATGCCTCGTCACCATAGCCGACAAAGGCCAGAGTAAAACGGCCTTCCGGATAATCGCTACGACGCAGCAACTTCATCCCCAGCACGTCCTGATAAAACGCCAGCGAGTGCTCAAGATTACCGACGCGCAGCATGGTATGCAGTAAACGCATGATGTCTCTCCTATAGGAAAACCGTTCAGCCCAGACTAAACAGTTGGTTACCATGCGCCTTGAGCCAGTCGCGCCCTGTCTGCCAAGCCGGCAGCAGACGCGCAACTTCAGCCCAGAACGCAGGCGAATGATTCAAATGAGCCAGATGAGCCAGCTCGTGTGCCATCACATAATCCAGCACAAAGGCAGGTGCCTGAATCAGGCGCCAGTTAAGGCGCACCTTGCCGGCAGCAGTACAGGAGCCCCAGCGGGTACGCGCGCCAGACAACTGCCAGCCCTGCATCTGCCGGGCAAGCCTTGGCGCGAACACGCCCAGCCGGGCGGGATACTCCAGTACCGCCTGCCGGCTTAAGGCCCGCGCCAGCGCGGCACGCAATAGTTCGGGCTCAGCTTCGCCGGAGAAACCGTAAACCCGCGCTTCGGTTTCATCCAGCACCACCCGCTGCCGAGTCCCGCCGCAAAAAACAATGGGCAGCGGCCTGCCCATGAAATGTACACTCGACGGCGGCAAGACCCTGGCTTGCGCCAGAGCGCGCTGTTGCTGCCAATGGTGGCGTATCCAGTTCGTGCGCTGAATCAGCAGATCGCGGATATAAGCCACCGGCACTTGCGGGTGGGCTACAACCTCCAGTGCATCATGGCGCATGCGCAAGACAATGCTTTTACGCGGGCGGCGCAAGATGACGACCGCCAGTTCGCCCTCAGGCAGAATGAGCGAGCGCAATGCGTGCCTGCTTTTCATCGGGGTGAGCACAGGGGCCGACACCACCGATTTCGCGCTGGCGCGCCTCAATCCACTCGCCCGCCTGTGCCATCATGGCTTCCGGCCCGATCTCGGCACTCGGATAAACAGGTTTGCCGATAACCAGCGTAATCTCGCCCGGATGCTTGATAAAGGCATTGCGCGGCCAGAACTCGCCAGCATTGTGCGCCACCGGCACCAAAGGCATATCCAGTTGCTTAGACATGCGCGCCGCACCGGGGCGATATTTGCCCACCACCCCGGGACGAATGCGCGTCCCCTCGGGAAATACGGTAATCCAGAAGCCGTGACGCTTGCGCTCCAGACCTTGCTCCTGCATGCGCCGGTTGGCATTGGCGCGGTCGGAGCGGTTGATCATGATGGCGTTCATCAGCCACAAGCCCCAGCCAAAAAACGGCACCCATAGCAGCTCGCGCTTGGCGACATAAATCTGCTCCGGAAAAATCTTTTGCAGCGCCAGCGTCTCCCAGCCCGACTGGTGCTTGGAGCAGATAATCGATGGCACGTCGGGAATGTTTTCCTGTCCGATCACCCGGTACTTGAGGCCGACCACATGCTCAAGCACCCATAACAGCATCAGCGCCCACGACTTGCCGAAAATATGGCGCCGCCGCCGGGGCAGCCAGGCACAGACAAACAGCGCAGCAAAGCACAGCGGTGTCAGCACGATCACCGCCAGCCAGTAAACCAGATTGCGAATTAACAGCCCCAGGGTCATGCGCTTACTCCGTCGTGCATCAGCCAGCGATCAAATGGGTCGCCGCTTCAAATAGATTGTCGAATACCAGTGTCCCGGCCGGCAGATTGCCGGCGGCCAGTGTTTTTTCACCCTTGCCGGTGCGTACCAGAATAGGCTGCCCCCCCACGGCGGCAATCGCCTCCAGGTCGCGCAGGCTGTCTCCTATCATCGGCAAGCCTTCCAGCCTGACATTAAAACGCTCGGCAATATCCTGCACCATGCCCGGCATCGGCTTGCGGCAGCTGCATTTATCATTGGCGGTATGCGGGCAGATAAAGACGGCGTCGATACGCCCGCCAGCCTGATTGACCAGACGGTGCATTTTTTCATGCATGGCATTCAGCGCATGCACATCGAACAGGCCGCGGCCTATGCCCGACTGGTTGGTTGCCACCACAACATGCCAGCCGGACTGGGTCAGGTTGGCGACCGCTTCCAGACTCTTGTCCAGCGGTATCCATTCCAGCGTGTTTTTGACGAAATCGTCGCGATCCTGATTGATCACGCCGTCGCGGTCGAGGATGACGAGTTTCATAATTGGGGATCAGGGAACCGGGATCAGGGAATAGGAACACCGATGGTCAACACCGGCGTCCCAGCACCCTCATCCCTTCCCTGACTCCTGCCTCCTTAGTCGGCCAACAGCGAAATGTCGGCTACACGGTTAAACAGCTCGGCCAGACGCGACAACAAGGCAATGCGATTAGCGCGCACGGCTGCGTCGTCTGCCATCACCATCACGCCGTCGAAGAAGGCATCGACCGGTGTTTTCAGGCTGGACAATTGTGCCAGGGCACCGGCAAAGTCATGCGCGGCAAACTTGGCGTCCACCTCGGGCGCAATCGCCTCGATGGCGGCAAACAGCGCACGCTCGGCGTCTTCGGCAAACAGGGCCGGATTCACCGCACCGATTTCGCCTTCGGCTTTTTTCAGGATGTTTTTCACCCGCTTATTGGCCGCAGCCAGCGTGGCCGCTTCCGGCAATGCCTTAAACTCGGCCACCGCTGCCAGCACCGCACGCACTTCGTCCAGACGGCTAGGCGTCAGCGACAGCACGGCATCGATCTCGTCGCCCTTGTAATCGGCGGCGAGGAAATGCTTGAGGCGCTCCAGACTGAAGGCGAACACCTCGTCCGCCGTCGCGTCCGACAACAGGCCCGCCGGGAATACGGTTGCCGTTTCGGCAATGATGTCCTTGAGGTCCAGCGGCGACGCCAGCACCATACGCAGCACACCCAAGGCGGCGCGGCGCAGTGCAAACGGGTCTTTATCGCCGGTCGGAATCAGGCCGATGCCCCAGATGCCGACAATAGACTCGAGCTTGTCAGCCAAAGCGACCGCCGTCGCCACATCGCTTTGCGGCAAGGTATCACCGGCAAAACGCGGGTGGTAATGGCCTTCAATCGCCTGAGCCACGACGGCGCTTTCGCCATCATGCGAGGCGTAATACATGCCCATCACGCCTTGCAGCTCTGGGAACTCGCCCACCATATCGGTCACGAGATCAGCCTTGGCCAGACGCGCGGCGCGGCGCGCGGCGTCAACATCGGCGCCCAGCTTGGCGGCAAATACGCCGGCCAGCGTTTCCAGGCGCGCGACGCGCTCCAGCTGCGAGCCGATCTTGTTGTGGTAAACCACGCCGGAGAGTTTCTCCAGACGCGAGGCCAGCGGCAGCTTCTGGTCCTGCTCGAAGAAGAACTTGGCATCCGACAGGCGCGCGCGCAATACGCGCTCGTTGCCCTGAATCACATGCGAAGGATCGGCCGCCTCGATATTCGACACCAGCAAGAAGCGGTTCATCAGCTTGCCGTTACGGTCCAACAGCGGGAAGTACTTCTGGTTCTGCTGCATGGTCAGAATCAGGCATTCCTGCGGCACCTTGAGGAACTCGGCTTCGAAGCCGGCTTCCAGCACCACCGGCCATTCCACCAGCGCACACACTTCATCGATCAGCGCATCATCGGCAGCAATCGTTGCACCCAGTACGGCGGCAGCATCATGCAGGCGCTTGGCGATCAGCTCGCGCCGCGCCACAAAGCTGGCGACAACCTTGCCCGCATCAAACAGGGTACGCGCATAGCTGTCGGCCGACTCGACCAGCACTTCGCCTTCGCTCATAAAGCGGTGGCCACGGGTGGCGTTGCGGCTCTTCAGCCCCAGCACTTCGCCTTCGACCACGGTTTCGCCCCACAACATCATCAGGCCATGCACCGGACGCACAAACATATGGTCGCTATCGCCCCAGTGCATCAGCTTGGGAGCCGGCAGCTTTTTCATCGCCAGCTCAACGACGGCGGTCAGTACTGCCGACAGGCTCTCGCCCGGCTTGACACTCTGGTAGGCGTACACATCCTGCTTGCCATCGTTCAGCGTGATCAGCTCGGACACGGCCACACCGCAGGAGCGGGCAAAACCTTCCAGCGCCTTGGACGGCTGGCCATCCTTCATGCCGGCGGCGAGCGACGGGCCTTTCTTGACCAGCGTCTGCTCGGGCTGCAGATTGAGCACATCAGACAGGCTCACCGCCAGGCGGCGCGGGCTGGCAAACACGGTAGCAACGGCATCGGCATCGACAAACGCCATGCGCTTGAGTTCGCTACTGATGGTGTCGGCAAAACTGGCCGCCAGTTTTTGCAACGCCTTGGGCGGCAACTCCTCGGTGAGGAGTTCGATAAGCAACGTGGCTTTCATAGTCATTGTATTTTCTTGCTCTGAGCGGTTCGTCCAAGCCGGCACACCTCGCGCATCATCGCGGCGGCGACCGACCCCTGATCTACGGGCTGCCAGGCCCAGTCGTATTCCGGCAAGGGGAACATCTGCGTATAGACATTCCGGCCGGAGGCGGTATAGAAATTGGCGCCGACAAAGACATACTGGTATTTGCTGCAATCAGCCCAGCCACTCAAACGGCGGATGTGGTAACTGATGCCCAGCTTGGCATCCTTCTGGCGCAGGGTGAACCGCTCCTGGTTGACGAAGTGGATCCTGCCGTTTTCGCGCCAGATGGAAGCCGGGTCTATCGCCAGTTGCAAGGCAGCCCCGTCCTCGTACACCAGCCAGTTGTCAGCCAGCACGGGCGTGCTGGCCAGACACAAAGACAGGAGAATCCGGTTTTTCACTTCAATCGGCCTTAGGGCACATCGGGAAACCCAGTGCCTCGCGCGATGCGTAATAAGCCTGCGCCACACCGCGCGACAGAGTACGCACGCGGCCGATATAGGCGGCACGTTCGGTCACCGAAATGGCACCGCGCGCATCCAGCAGGTTGAAGCTGTGACCGGCCTTGAGCACCATTTCGTAAGCCGGCAACGCCAGCGGAATCTCCAGCAGGCGTTTGGCCTCGGATTCGTAGTAGCTGAACAGCTCGAACAGCTTGTCGACGTTGGCGTATTCGAAGTTGTAGGTCGACTGTTCGACCTCGTTCTGGTGGTAAACGTCGCCATACGTCACGCGCTGACCGTTCGGATATACCGTCCACAGCAGGTCGTAGACGTTTTCCACGCCCTGCAGATACATGGCCAGGCGTTCGATACCGTAGGTAATCTCACCCAGCACCGGCTTGCAGTCGAGGCCGCCAACCTGCTGGAAGTAAGTGAACTGGGTCACTTCCATACCGTTCAGCCAGACCTCCCAACCCAGACCCCATGCACCCAGAGTCGGATTTTCCCAGTCGTCTTCGACAAAGCGGATGTCGTGGATGGTCGGATCGATGCCCAGTACCTTGAGCGAGCCCAGATACAGCTCCTGGATATTGTCAGGGCTAGGCTTCAACGCCACCTGGAACTGGTAGTAATGCTGCAGGCGGTTCGGGTTTTCACCATAGCGCCCATCCTTGGGACGGCGCGAAGGCTGGACATAGGCCGCGTTCCAAGGTTCGGGGCCGATTGCGCGCAGGCAGGTGGCCGGATGCGAAGTTCCGGCGCCCACCTCCATATCGAAGGGCTGCATAAGCACGCAGCCCTGCTGGCTCCAATAATTCTGCAGCGTAAGGATGATTTCCTGGAAGGTCAGCATGGCGTGTCAGTATGAAAGAATCAAACGTCGATTCTAACGGTTCAGGACGATGGGGAAAAGCAAACGGCAGGGAAGAAGCCCCTGCCGTGGTAGGAAAACCGCTTATTTACCCAATCAGGGCAGAGAAGGCGAAGCGCCAGCCAGTTGCAAGGCAAGCTTCTTACCCTTGTCCATGCAATCGGGCACCGATACGCCATCGAGAAAACTCGCACACACATGGATGCCGCGCGCAGCCAGACGCGCCGCCGCCTCACGAGCGGCCAGCACTTCCACGCTGCCCTGGGCGATTGCCTCGGGCCAGCGCACAATCACCTGCTCGCAAGCTTCGCCCGTGACGCCAAACACGTCCGCCAGTTCCTGATTCAGCCGTGCCAGCAACTCTTCATCGGCAAGGGCGGCATGTGCGGCATACTGCGCGCCGCCGACAAAG
>NZ_RJTZ01000086.1:8074-15119 GCF_024343515.1 Aquitalea sp. S1-19
TATACCGTCCACAGCAGGTCGTAGACGTTTTCCACGCCCTGCAGATACATGGCCAGGCGTTCGATACCGTAGGTAATCTCACCCAGCACCGGCTTGCAGTCGAGGCCGCCAACCTGCTGGAAGTAAGTGAACTGGGTCACTTCCATACCGTTCAGCCAGACCTCCCAACCCAGACCCCATGCACCCAGAGTCGGATTTTCCCAGTCGTCTTCGACAAAGCGGATGTCGTGGATGGTCGGATCGATGCCCAGTACCTTGAGCGAGCCCAGATACAGCTCCTGGATATTGTCAGGGCTAGGCTTCAACGCCACCTGGAACTGGTAGTAATGCTGCAGGCGGTTCGGGTTTTCACCATAGCGCCCATCCTTGGGACGGCGCGAAGGCTGGACATAGGCCGCGTTCCAAGGTTCGGGGCCGATTGCGCGCAGGCAGGTGGCCGGATGCGAAGTTCCGGCGCCCACCTCCATATCGAAGGGCTGCATAAGCACGCAGCCCTGCTGGCTCCAATAATTCTGCAGCGTAAGGATGATTTCCTGGAAGGTCAGCATGGCGTGTCAGTATGAAAGAATCAAACGTCGATTCTAACGGTTCAGGACGATGGGGAAAAGCAAACGGCAGGGAAGAAGCCCCTGCCGTGGTAGGAAAACCGCTTATTTACCCAATCAGGGCAGAGAAGGCGAAGCGCCAGCCAGTTGCAAGGCAAGCTTCTTACCCTTGTCCATGCAATCGGGCACCGATACGCCATCGAGAAAACTCGCACACACATGGATGCCGCGCGCAGCCAGACGCGCCGCCGCCTCACGAGCGGCCAGCACTTCCACGCTGCCCTGGGCGATTGCCTCGGGCCAGCGCACAATCACCTGCTCGCAAGCTTCGCCCGTGACGCCAAACACGTCCGCCAGTTCCTGATTCAGCCGTGCCAGCAACTCTTCATCGGCAAGGGCGGCATGTGCGGCATACTGCGCGCCGCCGACAAAGGGATTCACCGCCTTGGCCAGCACCTCGTCCCCCAGCCGGCGACGAAAAAAGCCGGCCACGGTTTCGGGGCGGGTGGCCGGACGGTTGCGCCGGAACGGCTCGCTCAGCATGCGCCACTTGGCACCCATACTGAAAAAGTCGCCAAACAGCAGCGCACCGGGCCCGCCAGGCAGACGGCGATAACGCCCCTGGCTTAGCACAAAGCGGTGGCGCGATTGCGCCGACGGATACTCGACCTGTAGCCCCAGCTTATCCAGCCACGCCAGATGCGCTTCGCCTGCCATCAGGGTATTGGGGCCGGCTTCAAACAGCGCACCGTTCTGGCCAAGGGTACGGATCTTGCCGCCCACCCGTTCGCCAGACTCGAATACGCGCACTGTCATGCCCTGCCCGGCCATAAACCAGGCCGCAGACAGCCCGGAGATACCGGCACCGACGACCGCCACGTGCAATGGCGAAAGGGGGAAAGTCTGCAGTGTATTGTCGTTCATTGTGTCAGCATGCCAGAAGATGGCATTTTGCCCGTTGATAAGCATCAAGGCCGGCGTCACGCGACACCGGCCTTGATGGATAAAGCCAGAAAAACGCTTATTGCCAGTCGAGAATGACCTTGCCACTCTGACCCGACAGCATGGCGGCGAAGCCCTGCTCGAAATCATCCACCTTGTAGTGGTGAGTAATGATAGGGGTGATATCGAGGCCGGACTGGATCAGCGCCACCATCTTGTACCAGGTCTCGAACATCTCGCGCCCGTAAATACCCTTGATCTCCAGACCCTTGAAGATCACCTGATTCCAGTCAATGGCGGTGTCGGCAGGCGGAATGCCCAGCAGCGCGATCTTGCCGCCGTTGTTCATCACTTCCAGCATCTGGCGGAAGGCATGCGGGTTGCCGGACATCTCGAGGCCGACATCGAAGCCCTCGCACATATGCAGCTCGCCCATCACCTGCTTCAAGTCTTCCTTCGCCACATTGACCGCACGGCTGGCGCCCATCTTGCGGGCCAGATCCAGACGGTACTCGTTGACATCGGTCACCACCACATGGCGCGCGCCGACATGGCGGGCGACGGCCACCGCCATAATGCCGATCGGGCCGGCACCGGTAATCAGCACGTCTTCACCGACCATATTGAAGCTCAAGGCGGTATGCACGGCATTGCCGAACGGATCGAAAACCGCCGCCAGATCATCCGAGATGCCTTCGGGAATCGGGAAGGCATTGAAAGCCGGAATCACCAGATACTCGGCAAAAGCACCGGCGCGGTTGACGCCGACACCGATGGTGTTGCGGCACAAGTGGCGACGACCGGCGCGGCAGTTGCGGCAGTGGCCGCAGGTAATATGGCCTTCACCGGACACGCGATCACCGATATTGAATCCCTTCACCTCCGAACCCATGCCGGCGACGACGCCGACGTACTCGTGGCCGACGTGCATCGGCACCGGGATGGTCTTTTGCGACCACTCGTCCCAGTTCCAGATATGAATGTCGGTGCCGCAGATCGCCGTCTTGGTAATCTTGATCAGCAAATCGTTGTGACCGACTTCGGGCATAGGCACATCGGTCATCACCAGACCGGGAGCGCGCGTAAGCTTGGCAAGTGCTTTCATTTTTACATCCTTCCTTATCTATGGCCGCAGCAAGGATCGCCCGCTGCGGCGCGGCAAGCTTAAATCACGCCCAGTTCGCGGCCGACCTTGGTAAAGGCGGCGACCACACGGTCGATCTGCTCGGGCGTATGTGCGGCGGACATCTGAGTACGGATGCGCGCCTTGCCCTTGGGCACGACAGGGAAGGAGAAGCCGACTACATAAATGCCTTCTTTCAGCAGCGCAGCCGACATTTCCCCGGCCAGACGCGCGTCGCCCAGCATCACCGGAATAATAGGATGCTCACCCGGCACCAGGGTAAAGCCGGCCGCGCTCATGGCCGTGCGGAAATGCTCGGCATTGCGCTTGAGCGCAGCGCGTAGTTGCGCACCTTCTTCGCTGGCCAGTATTTCCAGCACGCGAATGCTGGCGGCGGTAATAGCCGGAGCCAGCGAGTTGGAAAAGAGATAGGGGCGCGAGCGCTGGCGCAACAGCTCGACAATCGCTTTGCGTCCCGATACATAACCGCCGGAAGCCCCGCCCAGCGCCTTGCCCAGCGTACCGGTGTAGATATCGATACGATCGGAGACGCCACAGCGCTCGGGTGTGCCAGCACCGGTTTCACCGATAAAGCCTACCGCGTGCGAATCATCCACCATCACCAGCGCACCGTAGCGATCGGCCAGATCGCAGATGGACTTGAGGTCGGCGATGATGCCGTCCATCGAGAACACGCCATCGGTCACGATCAGCTTGTAACGGGCACCGGCCGCTTCGGCTGCCTGCAGCTGCGCCTCAAGGTCGGCCATATCGTTATTGGCGTAACGGAAACGCTTGGCCTTGCACAGGCGCACACCATCGATAATCGAGGCGTGATTCAGCGCATCCGAAATCACCGCATCGTGCTCATCCAGCAGCGTCTCGAACACGCCGCCGTTGGCGTCGAAGCAGCTGGAGTAAAGGATGGTGTCGTCGGTATCCAGAAAAGCCGAGATGGCGGACTCAAGCTTCTTGTGCACGCTTTGCGTCCCGCAGATAAAGCGTACCGAGGCACAGCCATAACCATAATCATCCAGCCCCTGCTTGGCAGCGGCGATCAGGCGGGCATCATCGGCCAGACCCAGATAATTGTTGGCACAGAAATTCAATACATGCTGGCCGCCAGCCAGCGTCACATCGGCGCTTTGCGGCGAATCGATCACGCGTTCGGGTTTTTCAAAACCGTCGGCGCGAATATGGGCCAGCGTCGCCTCAAGATGGGCAAGATAGGTTCTGTTCATGGCGTCCTTGTCCGAATAAGCACTGTGTATTTAGGCACGGCCGGCATCGATACGCAGAGAAAGCGTAGCCGCGCAGGAGCGTCAGAATACGCGCAGAACGGCATATTTGAAAGCAAGCATATGCTTCACAACATGGATTGATGCCATCGGACAAGCATGTGGGATAGGCCGAAGGCCGGCGCTCTGTGCCAAACCATGTTTTCTGGAATCAGTTCGCACATACATAAACCGGCACGCAATTTGACATAGGCATATACAGCGGGGTGTAATGCCGTATGTGCAGTTTGCCACACAAGGCATCAGGAGCTGCGTCACAGCAGTCCCATCTGGATGTGTATACCCCCACCTCAACTCCTCGATGCGATTGAAGATCCATGCAAGTCCGCAGCGATGAGCATGGTTATACACATGAATAAAACAGATATACACCTGTAGAGGTGTAAATTTAACGCTATGTTTTTCTATGCCATCTTTTATTGTTGATTTTTGGTCAAACACATTTAGCATCTTGGCGAAAATATCCATATTTTCGCTTGTACGAAAGTTATTTCCGTCTGCGATCACTGCCCGTTTCGTAGACATCTGGGTATTAAGCCATCTTGCTCTTTCAATGGCCGCCGTCTTTTTCGCCGCATACGTCCCTTATCCAGCTTTTGGATATTTTTTTATGGGGTATGGCTTCCTAAGAACCTTCGAGATCGTCGTATACCAGACCAACGTTTTACTTTTTGACGAATACCGAGTGATAAAAGCAGGGGGGGAGTACCACCTAGAGGGCTACCGCCGTATCGTACTACTGCTATTGCACAACTACTTCGAAATAATTCTTTGGCTTGCTTGCACTTACACGGTTATGGCCACCGATTTTGATCATAAATGGCAGTCTGGGACAGGAACTGCATTTGGTGGCATTTACAGTAGCTTCATAACAATGACAACCTTTGGTGATTTTGACTTAATCCCCAAAAACACCATGGCTGCATTTGTACTTCTTTTCCATGCCACTGTTGGCTTATTCATGACTCTCTTGAGCCTAGCCCGGTTCATTAGCCTAATACCTGCTCCTAAAACACGCGATGCAGTTGAAAGAAAACAAATTGAAAGATAAAAATATAACATTGAGTGCCAGCAGATGCTGCTCGATAAAGCTGTACAGCCCTGCTGGCTTGAGTTTTATCTGAACTTAGGAGACCAGAGTGCAAAGAACATGTCGCCTTTAGTATTCAGCGCGTAGGGCGGGTTAGGCCAAAGGCCGTAACCCGCCATCGAGCAGAGACATGGCCACATCAGGTGGGTTACGCCACCTCCAGTGGCTAACCCACCACTCCCCCAACAACAAACCGCCCCGCAAGCATGGCCTGCGGGGCGGTTTGGTCGTTTTACGCCGCCATATAAATCAAAGAGGCGCGAACGGCGGAGGTTCACTACGCCTTGAGCAGTCGGGCGGCGTCGAGCGCAAAGTAGGTCAGAATGCCATCGGCGCCGGCGCGTTTGAACGCCAGCAGGCTTTCCATCATGCACTTTTCTTCATTCAGCCAGCCGTTCTGCGCGGCGGCCTTGAGCATCGCGTATTCGCCCGATACCTGATAGGCGTAAGTCGGCACGCGGAAGGTGTCTTTCACGCGGCGGATCACGTCCAGGTAAGGCATGCCCGGCTTGACCATGATGATGTCGGCGCCCTCTTCCTGATCCATGGCCACTTCCTGGATCGCTTCGTCCAGATTGGCCGGGGCCATCTGGTAGCTGTACTTGTCGGCCTTGCCCAGATTGCCGGCGCTGCCAACCACGTCGCGGAACGGGCCGTAATGGACAGCATCGGGATGCCGAGCTTGAGCGCTGCTTTAGCGGTATAAGGCTATAAAAAATCCCCGGAAGAAGTCTGGGGATTTTTTATAGGTACATCCAAGGCGGGAGGCTGACATCAGTACGGCGGATTCACCACGATGAACTGTGTCCCTCGTGGCTGATACCAGGTGTTTCCGCACTGCTGGTAGATAATGCCGCCGTAGTTGACCGGCACGCAGCCGGGGGGCACGGAACGTACGATGGAACCAACGATGGCACTCGTCACCGCCACGGTCGCCCCCACCGCCACCGCCGTTGCTACCGGGTGGTAGTCGTTGTCCCAACCTCCGCTGTGATGGACATCCACATCGACATCCCTGTTAACGTTCCTGTTAACGTTCCTGTTAACATTTTTGTTGACGTTCACATTGTTGACGCTACTGCTACGGACATTGTTTGTGCGTACATCGGCCCTGCTGTGATCGACATTGACCTTCTGCCGGGCTCCGCCGCCCGCAGCGGCATGCGGTTTGGAGGCGGCGAGCTTGCCGCTGCGGGCGGCCTCGACGACCGGAACCAGAGCGAAACTGGCCACCAGCAGCGCCACCAGCGGAGACAGGAACAGCTTGCGCAGTGCATTTTCCATGACATGACTCCTCTACTTGGTTTTGCGCGGCAGCAGTTCGGCCGGGGAAGCGCCCTTGGGCGGCTTGAAGCTGAAAACTGCGTTCGAAAAGGTAGGCTTCAGGTTCCAGTCGATCAGGCTGACCGACTGCGGACGTGCTTCGTCGTCACGCTGGGTGATCACAAGCTTGCGCGGCAAGGGCCGGTCTCCGGCCGAGATCCAGATCTGCCAGTCGGTATTGCCCTGACGGAAGGCATAATGATCACACAGCGTCTGGCCAATGAAATCCTGGCCGGCATTCATCGCTGACTGTATCCCGTCGAACGGCGCATCCGGCGTGCCCCAGACAAACAGATCGGCCAGAGGGGTTTCCACACCGTACTTTTCCTCCAGACGGTTAACCAGCACATTGAGTTTGCCGGTAAACGGCACCGTCGAGTAATACTTCTGCGCGGGCGAGTACAGGGTCACGCGCTGGCCGTCGTAAAAGATCTCGCGTTCGGAGCGAGCACTGGATATCAGGGCACGCAGCCGCTCAGGACGATCGACATCCAGTACGGCCTTCGCCGTATGCTGCAGTTTCTGGCCGTCGGCAAGCACCCGCTCGCCCGTCAGTTCGGTCGAGACCTGAAAGCGCTTCAGGCTCAGCAAATAAACACCCATATCCTTCAGCGCCTGGATGGCCGCCGGATCGACCGCGTCTGCGGATGCCTGCGCAGGCGCGGCCGGGGTATCCGTCTGGGCATGCAAGACGGAGGGTGCTAGCGAGATTGCCAGCAGGCTT
>NZ_RJTZ01000087.1:0-15076 GCF_024343515.1 Aquitalea sp. S1-19
TTTTAGTTAAGCAAGAAGCTGTCCAGCTATGCCCAAGTGATGCGCTTATTGGCTCAGGCCAAGCTCGCGTTGCAGGGCTTGTACATTGCGTTCTCTGTCTTTCACCGATTCGCGCAGCACGGCAATGCGTTTACTGAGCTCCGGATTGGTGCGTGAACTGGTGCGCAAGCCCGCTTCCGAGTCCGATAGTGTGCGTCGGGCATCATCCAGGGCTTTTTGCTCGTTTGATAGTTCGCTTTGTAATATCTGGCGGCGGCCGCCATCGCGTTGGCGCTGGGTTTCGGGTGTGACAGTAGGGAAACCGGATGAGTCGCTGCGCTGTGGTATGCGCGTGGCTGCCTGGCTGGCCGGAGCCGAGGGACCGTTGATCGTGAGCGCCTTGGCGCCGCGTGCTGGGATATTGCTGTAGGTGACGTGCCCGTCCTGATCTACATATTTGTAAATGGTTGCCGCGCTGCAGGGCAGGCTGGCGAGACTGGCCAGCAAGAGAGCGGTAGCTGATTTCATGGCCTTACAATACAAAATAGAATAAATGGATGATAAGGAAAAGTGTATGCCACGTCATGCATAAATAAAAAACGGCAGCCTGAGCTGCCGTTTTTGTGATTTACATAGCCGGTTACAGGCTGTAGTACATGGCGAACTCAACTGGGTGAGTCGTCATACGGGTCAGGTTGACTTCCTGCATCTTCAGTTCGATGAATGCATCAATCCATTCGTTGGAGAACACGCCGCCACGAGTCAGGAACTCGCGGTCAGCATCGAGTGCTGCCAGAGCTTCATCCAGCGAGGCGCACACAGTCGGGATCAGCTTGTCTTCTTCTGGAGGCAGATCGTACAGATTCTTGTCAGCCGCATCGCCTGGGTGGATCTTGTTCTGGATACCGTCAAGACCAGCCATCATCAGGGCCGAGAAGCACAGGTAAGGGTTGGACAGCGGATCCGGGAAGCGCGCCTCAATGCGGCGGCCTTTAGGGTTGGCCACATGCGGAATGCGGATCGAGGCGGAACGGTTCTTGGCCGAGTAGGCCAGTTTCACTGGTGCTTCGTAGTGCGGAACCAGACGCTTGTACGAGTTGGTGCCCGGGTTGGTGATTGCGTTCAGCGCCTTGGCATGCTTGATGATGCCGCCGATATAGTAAAGAGCCATATCGGACAGGCCTGCATAGCCGTCGCCGGCGAACAGGTTCTTGCCGTCTTTCCAGATGGACTGGTGAACGTGCATGCCGGAGCCGTTGTCACCAACGATAGGTTTAGGCATGAAGGTCGCAGTCTTGCCATAGCTGTGGGCAACATTCTGGATCACATACTTCATGATCTGGGTCCAGTCGGCGCGCTGGGTCAGCGTGCTGAATTTGGTGCCGATTTCGTTCTGGCCAGCGGTGGCGACTTCGTGGTGGTGAACTTCAACGGGCACGCCCAACTCTTCCAGTAGCAGAACCATGGCAGAACGCAGGTCTTGTGAAGAGTCAACCGGAGGAACTGGGAAGTAACCGCCTTTGACGCCTGGACGGTGGCCAGTGTTGCCGCCTTCAAATTCTTCTGCCGAAGCCCAAGCCGCTTCTTCTGCCTTGATTTTCACGAAGCAACCGGACATATCGGTGCCCCAGGTGATGCTGTCGAAAATAAAGAACTCAGGTTCCGGGCCGAAGTAGGCGGTGTCACCGATGCCGGAGGCCTTAAGGTAGGCTTCTGCGCGTTTGGCAATCGAGCGCGGGCAGCGGTCATAGCCCTTGCCGTCGGCAGGATCGACAACGTCGCAGCTCATGAATACGGTAGGCTCGTCGAAAAACGGGTCGATTTTGGCTGTGGACGGGTCTGCCATCAGCAGCATGTCGGATGCCTGAATGCCTTTCCAACCGGCGATGGACGAGCCATCAAAGGCATGGCCGCTTTCAAACCAGGACTCTGCATCTTCGGTCAGTACGTGTGCCGGAATGGTCACGTGCTGTTCCTTGCCGCGGGTATCGGTAAAACGAAGGTCAACGAATTTTACGTCGTTCTCTTCGATCAGTTTCAAAACGTCGGCTACCGCCATGGTGATCTCCTTAAGGCAACGCGCATCGGGTGGGATGCTACAAAATTGGCGTGAAATCTAAAGCATTAAGCATGCCAGCTATGTTCAGGTACTTTGATCATTGTGCCATAAGCAGATGGGATTGTTGATGCATATTGAGCGACTCATTTTGGTGCAATTGCGTGAGGCGGTGCACCTTATTGGTGCGTGCGTCGTGGCTGGTCAGTCAGGATAATGGGCGCTATGCTAGAAACAATTTAGTAAAGCTAGTTTAGGGGAATGCCATGAGCCACCGATCCGAAATTTTGCAACGTGCCCATGATCGGGCAACCCAAACCGGTTTGCCTTATTCTGGTGCTGTCACGCCGGAGGAAGCATGGGAACTTTTGCAGAACCTACCGGGCGCTCATTTGCTAGATGTGCGTAGTCATGCCGAATTACAGTTTGTTGGTGTCATTCCCGGTGCGGTATCTATTGAATGGAAAACCTGGCCAGGCATGCAGCCTAACCCGCATTTTCTGGCGCAGGCCGAGCACCAACTGGATAAGGAAGCCGTGCTGATGCTGCTATGCCGTACCGGTGCGCGCTCGGATGAGGCAGCACGACAGTTGGCCAGCCATGGGTTTTCCAGCGTGTATAACATCCTCGAGGGCTTCGAGGGCGACAAGGATGAGGCAGGGCACCGTGGGCAGCTCAATGGTTGGAAAGCTCGCGGATTGCCTTGGCTGCAAGGCTGATTGTTATGCTTTATGGTTGATGTTTTGCGTGTAGCAAGGCAAAGTGTTGGCTATTGCCATTATCCGGCCTGTCAATTTCGCGAGTTGCCCCTATATGACCGAACGCTATGCCGTAATCGGCAACCCAGTGTCCCACAGCCAGTCTCCGTTTATCCATACCGAATTTGCCAGCGCCAGCGCTTGCACCATACGCTACGAAAAGCTTTATGCCGAGTTGGGGCAGTTTTCTGTGGTGGCAGGCGATTTTTTTTCGGCTGGAGGTCGGGGGCTCAATGTCACTTTGCCTTTTAAGGGCGATGCCTTCCGTTTGGCGGATGAGGTTTCCGATCGGGCGCGTGCAGCCGAGGCAGTGAATACTCTAAGCCTGCGCGATGGCAGGCTTTATGGCGACAATACCGATGGAGTGGGCTTGGTGCGCGACATCGTCCAGAACCTGGATTTTTCCATCAAGGGGAAACGGGTGCTGGTGCTGGGGGCGGGCGGTGCCGTGCGTGGCGTACTGGCGCCCTTGTTGGCAGAGCAGCCGGCTAGCTTGATGCTTGCCAATCGAACCTTGATCAAGGCTGAGGCCATTGCCCACCACTTTTCCCCTTGGGGGCGCGTTGTGGCGACGGGCTATGCCGAGCTGGAAGGGCAGCATTTCGATATTGTGATTAATGGCACGTCAAGCAGTTTGTCCGGCGAGTTGCCACCGATACCGCATGGGCTGTTTTCACCGCGTGCTTTGGCATACGACATGGTGTACAGCAAAGGCTTGACGCCTTTCTTGCAGCGCGCGCAAGGTGAATATGCCGGAATGCTGGCAGATGGTCTGGGAATGCTGGTTGAGCAAGCTGCCGAATCATTTGATATCTGGCATGGTATTCGCCCGGAAACTCGCCGTGTGACCAATATGTTGCGAGAAGTTCTGGCCTGATTCGACTCCTTCAGAGTGCCATCATGATGATGGCACTTGTTCCTGCTTTTCCTTGCCTCCGGTTTTTCTGCCTCATGCGTCTTGCGTTTAAAATCTTTGCCGTCTTATTGACGCTATTGGTGTTGTACAACGTATGGATTTTCGGGCATATCGTGTATTGGCGCAGCCATAACCCTTCGGTCAGTGCTTTTATGAACGCGCAACTTACCCGTTTGCAGGCGGAGAATCCCGATGCCGAGCTGTATCACCGTTGGGTGTCTTACGAGCGCATCTCGCCCAATCTGAAGCGGGCAATCGTCGCGTCGGAGGATGCCAAGTTTGTCGACCATGAGGGTTTTGATTGGGATGGTATCGAAGCCGCATTTGAAAAAAACCTGAAACAAGGGCGCATCGTGGCAGGTGGCTCGACGATTAGCCAGCAGTTGGCCAAAAATCTGTTTCTGTCCGGCAAGCGCACGCCGTGGCGCAAGCTGGAGGAGGGCATGATCACCGTCATGCTTGAGGCCGTCATGGACAAGCGCCGCATCTTTGAAATCTATTTGAATGTAATCGAGTGGGGCGATGGCGTCTTTGGTGCCGAGGCTGCCAGTCGCCATTATTTCAATACCAGTGCCAGCCGCTTGTCTGCGGCTCAGGGCGCGCGCCTGGCGGCCATGGTGCCCAATCCCCGCTACTATGATGCCCATCGCAATGCACGCGGCTTGGCGCGTAAAAGCAATATTATCCAGCGTCGCATGCGTTACGCCGATGTGCCATGATGTTCTGCTTTTTTGGCGCTGGAAGCTGTCCGTGCTTCCATGCTAGAATCCTGCCTTTCCTTCGTTCCTGCCGCACAAACGGGTGCGGTATTCGTATGGACTTACCCAGTCAAATTTTAACGAACATTCAGTTTTCGACTGAAGCACTAATACCCCGCCGTTAAAAACCGCGCGCGTTTTCCGCCGCCTGTTACGGCGGAAGGAGGCGCGCATGACGGTTCTCGAAAAGAAACCCACCGATCGTCTGCAAGATAGTCTTGCCCAGGTTCAGCGCCTTATCGAGCGTCACCATCTGGTCGAGGAACTCGTTCATCGTCAGGACATGCCCAAGCATGGCTTGGTCGAAGAACTGGTTCACAAGCAGAACGTCAATGAGCTGCACCACAAGCTGGATCAGCTGCACCCGGCCGATATCGCCTACATCCTCGAATCCTTGCCGCTGGATGACCGTCTGTTGGTCTGGGACATGGTCAAGAGCGAGCGCGATGGCGAGATCCTGCTGGAAGTCTCCGATGCCGTACGCGAGACGCTGATTGAGTCCATGGATGCGCACGAACTGGTCGCGGCCGCCGAACAGCTTGATGCGGACGAACTGGCCGATCTGGCGCCCGATTTACCACGTCAGGTGGTGTATGAGGTGATGGGGGGGCTGGATGACGAAGAGCGCGAGCAGCTGCAATCCGCGCTTTCGTTCGAGGAGGGGCAGGTCGGTGCACTAATGGACTTCGAGCTGGTCAAGATCCGGGCCGATGTCTCGTGCGAAGTGGTATTGCGCTATTTGCGCCGCTTTGACGAGTTGCCGGATCACACCGACAAGATTTTCGTGATCGACGACGACGACATTCTCAAAGGCGTGTTGTCGATCAGGAAATTGCTTGTTTCCGATCCGGATGCCGATGTGTCCGAAGTGATGGCCACCGATGTGGTGACTTTTCATCCGGCAGACGATGCCGAGGATGCCGCATTGGCGTTCGAGCGCTATGACCTGATTACCGCGCCGGTGGTGGATGAAAAAGGGGTCTTGATTGGCCGCCTGACGGTAGACGAGATGGTGGACGTGATTCGCGAGGAGTCGGAGAGCGAAGTGCTGAGTCTTGCCGGTTTGCGCGAAGAGGAAGACTTGTTTGCTCCGGTGATCGACTCGGTCAAGAACCGTTGGGCTTGGCTGGCGGTTAATTTGTGTACGGCTTTTGTTGCGAGCCGGGTCATCGGCGTATTCGAGGGGGCTATCCAGCATCTGGTCGCGCTGGCCGCCTTGATGCCTATCGTCGCCGGTATTGGTGGCAACTCGGGTAACCAGACCATCACCATGATCGTTCGCGCCCTTGCCATGGGGCAGATGCAGTCAAATCAGGCGTGGATGCTGTGGCGCAAGGAGCTGGGAGTGAGTGCCATCAATGGCGTGGTCTGGGGTGGCGTAATCGGGGTTGTGGCGTGGTGGCTGTATGACAGCTTCTCGCTGGGGCTGGTCATGACGGCGGCGATGACGCTTAATCTGATTCTGGCGGCCACCATGGGTGTACTGGTGCCTACCCTGATGCAGAAAATGGGGCGGGATCCGGCTTTGGGGTCCAGCGTACTGATTACGGCATTTACCGACTCGGGAGGTTTCTTTATTTTCCTGGGTCTGGCTTCTGTGTTCCTGATGTGACCATGATGACGATACAAGAAACGCTTCGAGCCTGTTCCCTTGCCCGCCTGGATACGCGCTTGCTGCTTATGGCGGTAACCGGTTTTGATCGCATGTATCTGCTGGCGCATGATGATGAGCCGTTGACTGCAGCGCAGCAGTCCGCGTTCGATGCGCTGGTTGCGCGCCGTATAGCCGGTGAGCCGATTGCCTATCTGCTGGGCCAGAGGGAGTTTTACGGGCGGATGTTTGCCGTGACCCCCGACGTACTGATTCCGCGGCCCGAGACGGAACATCTGGTTGATGCTGCATTGCTCAAAATCGGGCGCGAGCGTGCTGCATATGTGCTGGATCTGGGGTGTGGTAGTGGTGCCATTGCGGTGACGCTGGCGCTGGAGGCGCCGCAATGGCAGGTGGCGGCGGTCGATTTGTCGGCGGCTGCACTGCAGGTCGCAGTGCATAATGCGGCGCAACTGGGGGCGAAAGTGGCGTTCAGAGAGGGGAGTTGGTATGAGCCCTTGCCAGAGACTTTGCGCTTTGACTTAATCGTTTCAAATCCGCCTTATATCCATCAGGATGACCATCATTTGCAAGAAGGTGATGTTCGCTTTGAGCCTAGGATGGCCTTGACCGATGGTGCCGATGGCTTGTCCTGCCTGCGTGCCATTGCGGCAGGGGCGCTTGCCCGCTTGTTGCCTGGCGGCTATCTGATGGTCGAGCATGGTTATGATCAGGGTGAGGCGTGCCGCAAGCTGTTTTCCGAGGCGGGTTTGTTGGCGGTCGAGACCTTGCCGGATCTGGCTGGGCTGGATCGGGTCACTCTAGGGTGCGCACCACAATAACAAAAGGCAGCCTGAGCTGCCTTTTGTTCAGGACAGGATCACGGCTTAGTGGTGGTGGCCGTGTTCGCCGTGAGCATGACCGTGGGTGATTTCGTCGGCACTGGCTTCGCGCACGTCGGTGATCTTGCCCTTGAAGCGGATAGCCATGCCAGCCAGTGGGTGGTTGGCATCTACGATGGCGTTGCCGTCGGCAATATCGGTGACGCGGAACAGTAGAACATCGCCGGTTTCCGGATCATCGGCTTCGAATACCATGCCGATTTCGATGTCGGCCGGGAATACATCCAGCGGCTCAACGCGTACCAGTTCTTCTTCAGGATCGCCAAAAGCATCATCGGACGTCATCATTACGTCTACGGTGTCGCCTACTGCCTTGCCGTGCAGAGCTTCTTCAACCAGTGGGAAGATGCCGTCGTAGCCGCCGTGCAGGTAGGAAATCGGCTCTTCGGACTTGTCGATCATTTTGTTGTCGGCGTCGAACATTTCGTAATCAAGTGTTACGACAGAATTTTTAGCGATTTGCATGCATGTAATCCGTGCAGTTGGTTATGAGTAAATAGCGAGTGACTGCCACGGGCTGCATAGGTTTTAGGCGTGGACAGGCTTGCACTTGTGCATATTGTAAACCATTGGGTCACACATTAAACGGGAAACTGCCATGAGCACGAATGAGTTGTTGGGCGGGATGTCCGCAGACGTTTTTTTGCGCGAATACTGGCACAAAAAGCCATTGCTGATTCGTGGTGCACTGCGTGATGTGGGGGCGCCTGTCGATTTTGACTGGTTGAGTCAACTGGCGCAGCAAGAAGAGGTCGAGTCGCGCCTGATCGAGAGCCGGAAAGGTGGCTGGCATGTGGAGAATGGGCCGTTCCGCGCCTCGCGCTTCAAGCGTTTACCGGAGAGTGACTGGACCTTGCTGGTGCAAAGTGTCAATCACCACTTGCCGCATATCGATGAAATTCTGTGGCGCTTCAACTTTATTCCTTATGCCCGGCTGGATGATCTGATGATCAGCTATGCGCCGCCCGGCGGGACGGTCGGTCCGCATTTCGACTCCTACGACGTCTTTCTGCTGCAGGTCGGTGGGCGCAAGCGCTGGCAAATTTCGGCGCAAACCGATGATGCTTTTATCGAAGATGCGCCGATACGTGTGCTTAAAGACTTTCGGGTTGAAGAGGAGTACATCCTGGAGCATGGCGATATGCTCTATCTTCCGCCGCGTTATGCACATTATGGTGTGGCCATGGAGCCGGGCATGACTTATTCGATCGGTTTCCGCGCGCCGAGCGCGCAAGAGTTGGCCACCGAGTTTCTGGTGTATATGCAGGACAGGATCTGTGTCGAGGGACGTTATGCAGATCCTGGCTTGCAGTGGCAGTCTGATCCGGCGCGTATTCCGCAGGCGATGGTGGACGACATCACGCAGACGCTGGCACAGATTAGCTGGGATAAGGCTTTGGTTGCAGATTTTCTCGGGCATTATTTATCCGAACCTAAGGCTAGCGTTTTCTACGACTCGCCGGAAGACGAGATGGATGAAGAGGATTTTGCTGCATGTATACAGCGTGACGGCGTGCGCTTGAGTCGCAAGAGTCAGATTCTGTATACCGAGTCGTTGCTGTATTGCAACGGAGAAATACTGGAGGTGGACGCAGATAGTGTTGCCTGTTGGCAACGTTTTGCTAATCAGCGTTTTTTGGCTGGAGAGGATGTGCTGGATTCCATGCTGATGGCGCTCTATCAGGGCTATCTGGACGGCTACTGGTTGCCTGAATCCATCGAGATTGAAAAATAACCCAAGTGGGTGCTTGTGGTCGCGGGTAACAACCGATATGATTTTGCACCTACCGGAAAGGGTTTGTTTGGGGGTTTGTTGCTTGGCAGCAAATTGGGTGGCTAAGAATGTCAAATTTCGTTTGAGTTCCCCTTCCCAGAAATTTTTTTCGTGCTAGAATCGCTTCACAAGAATTCTGATTGAATCCCGCTTTGGGATTTGGCTGAACTAAATGTCTTGTTCTTACACTCATAGTAAAGGTATACAAAAATGAAACAGTCGATCCTCGTTGCTGCCCTGCTGGCTGTAGCTCTGTCCGCTTGTGGCAAAAAAGAAGAAGCCGCTCCGGCTGAAGCTTCCGCCCCGGCTGTAGAGGCTTCGGCTCCAGCCGTTGAAGCTTCGGCTCCGGTTGATGCTTCCGCTCCAGTTGACGCTTCCGCTCCTGCTGCTGACGCTTCCGCTGCTCAGTAATCGCTTTTGCGATACTAAAAAACCCGCTGTCGGCGGGTTTTTTTGCGTCTACGCAGTCAGAAAACAATACGCCGACTTGAGTTCTCAGATCGGCGTATTGGGTGCTTACTTCAATTGCTCGGCTAGTTTGCGTGCAATCTGGGTGGCAAGTGTTTCTGCCAGTGGCTTGCCATCCTTGCTTTGCAACTGGATTTTCGTCTGGGTTCCATCAGCCTGAACGGTCACGCGATACTGCTCTTCTTGCTGGATAGCTTCATTCTTGTCGCGCCAGAAAGCGAGGCCGGACCAGAACCCGCCCTCGGTTTTTCCGGTTTGAGCATCGACATCCCCTTTGGCTGGGCGGACGTAGTAGATGCCTTGCGAGCGGTCGCGGTCGACAATTTGCAGGCCAATGCGATCCAGGGCCAGGCCGACACGACGCCATGCACGATCAAAACCGTCATTTACCAGCAGAGTGCCTGCCTGGATCTGTGTTTTTTCTACTGTAGATGGCTGGTTTTCTACCGCTTTGGCCGAGGTTTTGGCCTGATCTTCGGTGTGACCCAGTCTGACCATAAAGCGGGCAAGAAACTCGGTTTCAAGTTCAGGATCGGCTGGGCGAGGCTGCCACTTGGTTTCGCTCTTGCCTTCGTTAATATAGGTTTCGTACATGCCGCGGTGGGTGAAGTACACCTCGGTGCCGTTGCTGGTGCGTTCCAGGCGAATGCGGAACTTATCGCGCTCAGGGGTCGACATGATACCACCCAGACCAACGGTATCCAGCATACGGCGTACCGGGTCCATGCCCAATTTGGCGCGGTTTTCAGCCCAGTCGGTTTCCATCAGGCCGATATCCGGTTCCTCGCTCTTGATGACAAAACCGTTGTCTTGCCAGAAGGCTTTAAGCAGTGGCCAGACTTGCTCGGGTGCTTTGTTATCGACTACCAGCCAGCGCTGGGTGCCGCCACGCTCGATATGGGCATTGGCTGGCTTGACCAGCAAATTGCTGTCTTGCTGGATCTGTGCTGGGCTGTTGCCGGTCTTGCTGTAGTCGATCAGCGAAGCGCTACCGGTGCCAGGCAATTGGTAGCGGTTCTGAATCTGGGGAGCAGTCAAATCGGGCGGCAGTTCCAGCTTGCCTTGCTGTACCGGTGCGTCGGATTGGTAGTCCAGCGGTTTTTCCAGTACGGCATTGCTTGAGCAGGCACTGATCAGGCCGGTAAGCAGTAAGGGCAGGCAGAGATTTTTTTTCATTGGGTTTTCCGTTTTACAGTACGCAGGCTTGGCGCATGGCCGCTTCGACTGTGGGGATGGCTTCGCTGCTCATGGGTTCCAGCGGCAGGCGGATACCGGATGCGATCAGCCCCATGCGCTCTAGTGCCCACTTGGATGGAATCGGGTTGGGTTCAATAAACAGATGTTTATGCAGGCCTTGCAGGCGATCATTGATTTCACGCGCAGCGTGGCAGTTGCCGGCGCGGGCGGCGACGCACAACGCACTCATAGCATGTGGCGCAATATTAGCGGTGACGGAAATAACGCCGTGGCCTCCGCACAGCATAAAGGCCATACCGGTCGGATCGTCACCGGAGTACAGGGCAAAATCGGCAGGTGCACGGCGAATCAGATCGCAGGCGCGGCCGATGTCACCGGTTGCATCTTTCAGTCCAACAATATTGGGAATCTCGGCCAGTTTGAGTGCCGTGTCATTGCTCATGTCCGCAATCGTGCGTCCAGGCACGTTGTACATGATTAACGGGATATCAACGGCTTCGGCGATTGTGCGGTAGTGCTGGTAGATGCCGCTTTGGGTTGGTTTGTTGTAGTAGGGCACGACCGATAGGGTCATGTCTGCGCCCAGTTCCTTGGCGTGGCGTGACAATTCAACCGCTTCTGCCGTGCTATTGGCGCCGGTGCCGGCTACGACAGGAATGCGTCCTGCTGCGTGACGGATGACTGCTTGTACCACGGCAAGGTGTTCGTCTACTGTCAGGGTGGCAGATTCGCCGGTGGTGCCTACCGCGACAATACCGGCGCTGCCGTTGTCGATATGGAAGTCAACCAAATTAGATAGGGCGTTGAAATCAACCTGGCCATCCTCGAACATCGGAGTGACCAGGGCTACCAGGCTGCCTGTTAGCATAGTGAGGCCTATATTTTTTGATGGCAAAGGCTTCAGATTGTAGCGGAATTCGCTACGCGGGCAAAAGGGCATATGCATAGCTGTTGCGGATGGTTTGGTGGCGGGGATTTGTGCTAGAATCCTCCGTTTTTCCGGTACTTACGGCCAATCGGCTCAAGGATGCAAGCGTGATTACCACTAGTAGCATTACCATGCAGTTCGGCGTGAAGCCGCTGTTCGAAAAAGTTTCGGTCCGTTTTGGCGAAGGCAACCGTTATGGTTTGATCGGTGCCAACGGCTCGGGCAAGTCGACGTTCATGAAAATTCTGGGCGGCGATCTGGAGCAGACTTCGGGTGAAGTCTCTATTGAGTCCGGCTTGCGTCTGGGCAAATTGCGTCAGGATCAATTTGCCTATGAAGACCAGCGCGTCATCGATGTCGTGTTGATGGGCCACACCGAGATGTGGGCTGCGATGAGCGAGCGCGATGCGATCTATGCCAATCTCGAGGCCACCGAAGAAGATTATATGCATGCGGCAGAGCTTGAAGCCAAGTTCGCCGAATACGATGGTTATACCGCCGAGGCGCGTGCAGGTGTATTGCTGTCCGGTGTGGGCATTCCACAGGACCAGCACTTTGGCCCGATGAGCGCGGTTGCGCCGGGCTGGAAGTTGCGCGTGCTGCTGGCGCAGGCTTTGTTCTCTAATCCGGACATCCTGCTGCTGGACGAACCAACCAACAACCTGGATATCAATACCATTCGTTGGCTGGAAAACGTGCTCAACGAGCGCAATGCCACCATGATCATCATTTCGCATGACCGTCACTTCCTGAATCAGGTGTGTACGCATATGGCGGATCTGGATTACAACACCATCCGTATCTATCCGGGTAACTACGACGACTATATGATCGCGTCGACCCAGGCACGCGAGCGGCAGTTGTCTTCCAATGCCAAGGCCAAGGACAGGATTCAGGAGTTGCAGGAGTTTGCTGCGCGCTTCTCGGCCAACAAGTCCAAGGCACGCCAGGCAACCAGCCGTTTGAAGCAGGTAGACAAGCTCAAGTCCGAGATGGTTGAGGTCAAGCCTTCCAGTCGTCAGAGTCCGTTTATCCGCTTCGAGATGGATGACAAGTTCAAGCTGCACCGTCAGGCCGTCGAGGCGCATCAGCTGTCCAAGGCTTACGATGACAAGGTGTTGTTCAAGAATCTCGACCTGATTCTTGAGGCCGGCCAGCGTCTGGCGATTATCGGCCCTAACGGTGCCGGTAAAACCACGCTGATCAAATTGCTGGCAGGTGCTTTTTCGCCAGAGCTGGCCGAGGGGGCTACGGCCGATTACGGTACGGTGAAGTGGGCCGAGAAGGCACAACTGGGTTATTTTGCCCAGGATCACGAGGCCGAGTTTGATTCCGATGCGACCCTGTCCGAGTGGATGCGCGAATGGGGGCAGGAAGGTGACGACGAACAGGTGATTCGTGGCACTTTGGGGCGTCTGCTGTTTGGTAGCGATGATGTGACCAAGGCGGTACGTGTGCTGTCCGGTGGCGAGAAGGGGCGCATGCTGTATGGCAAGCTGATCCTGCAAAAGCCGAATGTAATGATCATGGACGAGCCGACCAACCATATGGATATGGAGTCGATCGAAGCCTTGAACATGGCGCTGGACAAGTATAAAGGCACGCTGATTTTCGTATCGCACGACCGTCAGTTTGTCAGCTCGCTGGCAACCCAGATTCTGGAACTCGATGGCAATGGTGGTTACGACTACTATATGGGCGACTACGAGGCTTACCTGGAAAGCAAGGGCATCGAGTAAGCGTATTCGCTGGCTGTGTGTTCAGTAGCCGCTTCGGCTGCCTGATGGCGTCACTCCGTGTTTTCGCATGAGGTGACGCCATTTTTTATGTGCGTTGTGGCATTTGGTCTGCCATTTCGAGCGTTTGCTTTACCGTTTATATGCTATGGGATATATTGCGGTGCACAAGTTGCGTCTCTTATGTCGTGTACTGCAAGCGAGTACAAAACCAAAAAAATATGACCACAGTGCAGTCATGCAAAGGTCGATGGAGGGCGTGCCAGATAGTCTGGCCATCCTGTATGCGTGTACAAAGGAAAAACCATGCGTTTGAAAGATAAAGTTGCCATCATCACCGGTGCTGCCAGCGGTATCGGCAAGGCAACGGCCGAGAAATTTGTGCGTGAAGGTGCGATTGTGGCGGTTTGTGACTTGAGCATTGAGGCGGTCAGCACGGTCGTTGAAGAGCTCAAGCTCGCGGGTGGACAGGCGGTAGGCTATCGGGTCAATGTCACCGACAAGGCTGAAATTGCTGCCATGGTGACAGACCTCAAGGCGCGTTATGGCCGTATCGATATTCTGGTTAATAACGCCGGTATCGTGATGGATGCCCAGCTGGCCAAAATGAGCGATGACCAGTTCGACAAGGTGATCGATGTCAACCTGAAGGGCGTTTACAACTGCGCCAAGGCCGTGGTTGATACCATGATCGAGCAGGGCAGTGGTGTGATCCTGAATGCTTCGTCCGTCGTTGGTGTCTATGGCAACTTTGGCCAGACCAATTATGCAGCGACGAAGTTTGGCGTGATCGGTTTTGTTAAGACCTGGGCCAAGGAACTGGGCAAAAAGGGTATTCGCGCCAACGCGGTATGCCCAGGCTTTGTCGCGACCCCGATTCTGCAGGCGATGCCGGAAAAGGTCATTCAGGCGATGGAAGACAAAGTGCCGATGAAGCGTATGGCCGCTCCGGAAGAAATTGCCAATGTCTATGCTTTCCTCGCATCCGATGAGGCTAGCTATATCAATGGTGCAGCGATTGAAGTGACCGGTGGTCTGACGCTTTAATTTCGCCCGCGCGTATAAATGAATGCCCCGCCGTGTACGGCGGGGCATTTTTGCATCCGGATAGGCTTCAGTCGTCTGCCGGAAAGCGCGGGTCATGCGCCAATAGTGCAGCCTCTACCTGTTTGCGCTGCAGATGGGGTGCGAACAGTTCGATCAGCGTATAGGCAAAACCGCGCAGATAGGCATCTTTGCGTATGCCTATCTTGGTGGTCGAGGGCGCGAATAAGTGGGCAGCGTCGATGGCAACTAGTTTGCTGTCGCGCTCGGGCTCGAAGGCCATGCTGGCAATGATACCGATGCCCAGACCCAGACCGACATAAGTCTTGATGACATCGGTGTCGATGGCGGTTAGCACGACGTTAGGGCTGAGTTCGGCATTGGCAAAAGCTTTGTTGATTTTGGAGCGGCCGGCAAAGGCAAAGTCATAGGTAATGATGGGGTAGGCGGCGATGTCTTGCAGTGTCAATGGCTGTGTCAAACGGGTGAGCTCATGCCCTTGTGGCACGACAATGCTGCGGTTCCACTGGCAGCAAGGCAGCATGGCCAGTTCCTTGTAGAGCTCGATGCCTTCGGTGGCAATGGCAAAGTCGGCCTCGCCGGCGACAACCATTTCACAGATCTGGGTCGGGCTGCCTTGTTTGATGGAGAGCCTGACCTTGGGGTGGCGTCGTACAAACTCGGAAATCACCGACGGCAACGCATAACGGGCCTGGGTATGGGTGGTCGCGATGGTCAGCGAACCTTCGGACTCGCGCGAGAATTCTTCGCCTACGCGCTTGAGATTCTTGGCTTCATGCAAGATGCGCTCGGCGATGCGCAGGATTTCCTTGCCTGGCTCCGACACTGCCACCACGCGTTTTCCATTGCGGATAAACACCTGGATGCCCAGTTCGTCTTCCAGCAGGCGTATCTGCTTGGATATCCCCGGTTGCGAGGTATGCAGCTTTTCCGCCGCCTCGGATACAT
>NZ_RJTZ01000088.1:0-14768 GCF_024343515.1 Aquitalea sp. S1-19
ATACCACGTGCCTTTTCTTCTGGCGCGCTGTCAATCTGGGCATAACCCTTGGCTTCGCCACCGAACTTCTTCGACAGAATGGTGGTGATAGCAGCAGTCAGAGTGGTCTTACCATGGTCCACGGACCTGGGCAGTCAACGTGAGCGTAGTGACGGGTTTCGGTCTCGTACTCAACGTGAGCGGTATTAATGGTAATACCACGTGCCTTTTCTTCTGGCGCGCTGTCAATCTGGGCATAACCCTTGGCTTCGCCACCGAACTTCTTCGACAGAATGGTGGTGATAGCAGCAGTCAGAGTGGTCTTACCATGGTCCACGTGACCGATGGTGCCAACGTTTACGTGCGGTTTGGTCCGCGCGAATTTTTCCTTAGCCATGGTAAAATTCCCTGAAACTTAACAAGGTTGGATTTGGTGCCCATGGGCGGAATTGAACCGCCGACCTCTCCCTTACCAAGGGAGTGCTCTACCCCTGAGCTACATGGGCTCTCACACTAAAACATATCCTGGAGCGGGTGAAGGGAATCGAACCCTCGTCATAAGCTTGGAAGGCTTCTGCTCTACCATTGAGCTACACCCGCTTATCACGCGCCGCTTACTTCACGCCGCCAAGATAATCTAAATCTGGTGGGGGGAGAAGGATTCGAACCTTCGAAGGCTGAGCCGTCAGATTTACAGTCTGATCCCTTTGACCGCTCGGGAATCCCCCCTTGGAGAGACCCGAATAATACAGATCACCCCTTAGTCCGTCAACACTTTATCGTGTATTTTTTTCTAAAATTGCTTAACTACCAGTAAAAACAGGCTGTTTTACCACTTTAACCGGTACAAGCCTTTTCAGAATCAAGCACTTAAGCCTTGCCGGTAATAATCAGATACTTTGCGTGCAGTTCTTCCTGGGTCTCAGGATGGTTTGGATCCAGCGGGATGCAATCGACCGGACACACCTGCTGGCACTGGGGTTCATCATAATGCCCCACACACTGAGTACACAGATTGGGGTCAATCACATAGATCTCTTCGCCTTGCGAAATGGCATTGTTCGGGCATTCCGGTTCGCAGACATCACAATTGATGCATTCATCCGTAATCATCAAAGACATACAGTTTTCCTCAAGTATTCCTGCTTACGATTTTGTCACCCGCCCCGCTAAAGGGCAAGAACGGCACATCTATATAGATATGCTTAAAGTGCGCCATCCGGCGCCGGCTTTTGCAGCAGCGCATAATGCACCATGCCGGCTACGCCTTCCTTTAATACCAGCCAATCAGCCAATGGCGGGAACTTGGCAGCCTCGGCATAAACCCGCCCCCCCTCATTCAGCAAGCGCGGCAACAGCGGCAACAAGGCCGGCAATAAATCCTGGCTAAATGGCGGATCAAGAAAAATCAGATCAAAACGGTCACGCGTCGTTTTAAGGTAGGACAGCGCATCGGCCCCCATTATATCGACCTCGCGCGCCGCAAGCAGTTCGCGACTGGCTTTGAGCGCAGCCACCGCCTTGCGCTCGCGCTCTATCATCACCACCCGCTGCGCACCGCGCGATGCGGCCTCAAAGCCCAGCGCACCACTGCCGGCAAACAGATCCAGGCAATGCAACCCATCGAGCTCATGCCCCAGCCAGTTAAACAAGGTGGTGCGCACCCGGTCAGGCGTAGGGCGCAGGCCTTCCGCATCGGGAAAAGCCAGCAAGCGGCGCCGGTATTTGCCGGCAATAATACGCACCTTGTTGCGGTACTCGCCCATACATCCTCCAAATTCAAGGCGAAGAGTTTACCGTGAACTTGCCGCTTTGGCTGCATCGCAAGCAAGGCAAAGCCGCGCTGTCGCCTGCATACCACTCCATATATATGTGTTTTGCCCTGCCACACCGCCACGACATGCAATAGAACTGCCCATCACGGCATTTGAAGATACAATCGCGTATCGGACACAGACCTACAGACACGCCAGCATGTTCAGCTTTTTCAAGAAAAAACCACCCGCTCCCGTCGCAACAGAAGTCAGTAATTCCACACCGACGCCCGAGCCGGCACAGTCCCTCCCCACGCAGGATAGCCAAACCGGGCACGCCGCCACGGTAAGCGATAACACCGCGTCACCTGCTCCAGTCGCAGATGCGCCGGCTATTGCCGCACAGCAAACACACTCCGCCGCAGAGCCTGAGGCAGCCCCAAGCGCAGACCATAGCCCGCACAAGCCTGGCTGGAAGGAGCGACTCAAGGCCGGACTGGGCATACAAAATGAAACGCCTTCCCCTGCCGCTCAACCTGCTGCAGCGACAACGGCGGAAATCATCGCCGCCGAACCTGCAACACCGGCTGCGACACAGGAAGAGGCCGCTACCGAGCCAGCCATCACACAGCCAGCCGCAGCTAGCGAGCCCGCGCCGGCCCTCGTGGCCGCGCCACTGGCCGAGGCCACTCCCGCGACAGCACCAGAAGTAGTCGATATCGCAAAAGTGGAGCCGGCAGCGCCAGCAACATCGGAGATACTGCCAGCCGAACAAGTCGCCATCACCCCGCCTGCCATCGCGCCACAACCTGTCGCCGAGCCGAAGAAAAGCAGTTGGACCGAACGACTGAAAGCAGGCTTGGCCAAGACGCGCAGCAAACTGGGCAAATCGCTGGCCTCCCTGTTTGGCGGCGGCAAGATCGATGAAGAGCTGTACGAAGAGCTGGAAGCAGTACTGCTGACGGCAGATATGGGCATCGCCGCCACCACCCATCTACTGGATGATGTGCGTGAACGTGTGTCGCTCAAGGGCCTAAAAGACGCCGCCGAACTCAAAGGCACGCTCAAGGACTCGATCAGCGAGCTGATCACCCCGCTGGAAAAACCGCTGGATATCAGCGGCAAAAAACCGTTCGTGATTATGCTGGCCGGCGTGAACGGTGCCGGCAAGACCACCTCCATCGGCAAACTGGCCAAGTATTACCAGGATCAGGGCAAGAGTGTGTTGCTGGCCGCCGGCGACACCTTCCGCGCCGCCGCCCGCGAGCAGCTGATTGCCTGGGGCGAACGCAACAACGTCACCGTGATTGCCCAGCAAGGCGGCGACTCGGCCGCCGTGTGCTTTGATGCGATTCAGGCGGCGATGGCGCGCGGCATTGATGTGGTGCTGGCCGATACCGCCGGCCGCTTGCCGACCCAGCTGCACCTGATGGAAGAAATCAAGAAGGTAAAGCGAGTGATCAGCAAAGCCCTGCCCGACGCGCCGCACGAAACCATTCTGGTGCTGGATGCCAACATCGGCCAGAACGCCGTATCGCAGGTGATGGCATTTGATGATGCGCTCGCGCTCACCGGCCTGATCCTGACCAAGCTGGACGGCACGGCCAAGGGCGGCGTGATTGCCGCCATTGCCTCGCAACGCCCGATTCCGCTGCGCTTTATTGGTGTGGGCGAGGGCATCGACGACTTGCGGCCATTCAAGGCGCGCGATTATGTAGACGCGCTGTTCGACTGATACATCACACCGCAGGCGCGCTCTGAATAGAAGCGCGCCTGTTTTTTGCGACAAGGGGAACATCACATGATCCAGTTCGATCAGGTGAGCAAGCGCTATCCGGGCGGCTTCGACGCCCTGAAAAACCTGAGCTTTTCCATAGAAAACGGCGAGATGGTGTTTCTCGCCGGCCACTCCGGCGCCGGCAAGTCCACCTTGCTCAAGCTGGTTTCCGGCATCGAGCGCGCCACCTCGGGCAACGTCATCGTCAACCGGCAGAACCTCAGCCAGTTGCGCGCCAGCCAGCTGCCCTATGTGCGCCAGCATATCGGTATCGTTTTTCAGGACCACAAGCTGCTGTACGACCGCTCGGTATTCGACAATGTAATGCTGCCGCTGGACATTATCGGCTTTGACCGGCGCGATGCGGCCCGGCGCGTACGCGCAGCGCTGGACAAGGTTGGCCTGCTAAACAAGGAAAAGAGCATGCCTATCGGCCTGTCCGGTGGCGAACAGCAGCGCCTGTGCATCGCGCGCGCCGTGGTGCACCGCCCCAGCATCCTGCTGGCTGACGAACCCTCGGCCAACCTCGACCGCGCCTACGCGCTCGATATCATGGAGCTGTTCAAATCCTTCCATCAGGTTGGCGTCACTGTGCTGATTTCGGCGCACGACGAAACCCTGATGGAAGACTACGGCCGTCGCATTATCCGCCTGCGGGAGGGGCAATTTGCCTCATGAAACACTATCTGACCTTGCACTGGCAAAGTGCCACCCGCGCGCTGATGCACATCCTGCGCCAGCCACTGGCCAGCCTGCTCAATCTTTTGATGCTGTCGCTGGCGCTGGCCTTGCCGCTTAGCCTCTACCTGGCGGTACAGAGCATAGAAGACTGGAGCGGCAAGCTGAACGTCACCCCCGAGCTGACGATCTTCATGGAAATGAATAGCGAGCCGGCCGATCTTGCCGCCGTTGAAAGCACGCTGAAAAACCATCCCAAGGTGAGCGGCTTCGCGTTTATAGACAAGGACCACGCGCTGGAAGCGCTGGAAGCACGCAACGGCATCGCCGGCATGAGCGAGGGCCTGGATGGCAACCCGCTACCCGACGCCTTCGTGGTCAAGCCGGCTTCGCTGCAAACCCAGGATCTGGATCTGCTGCAAAAAGAGTTGTCCGGCCTGCCCATGGTGGAAAACGTCCAGTTTGATGCCGCATGGGCACAACGCCTGAGCCAGCTACTCAAGCTGGGCGAGCAGCTGACACTGTTTCTCGGCATTGCTTTTGCCGTGGCGCTGGTGCTGGTCACCCACAACACCATACGCATGCAGATACTGGCGCGGCGCGACGAGATCAATATCTCCAAGCTGATCGGCGCCAGCGACAGCTTTATCCGCCGCCCCTTCCTTTATCACGCGCTATGGCAGGGTCTGTTGTCGGCACTGCTGGCCTGGGGTATGGCCAGCTATCTGATCCATGTTGCCAACCCGGTGCTGGCTGAACTGGCCCAGCTTTATAACGAACAACTGGCGCTGCGCAGCCTGAATGCCGGCGAACTGGGCCTGCTGCTGCTGATCGCGGCTTTCCTGTCCATCAGCGGCGCACGTCTGGCCACCGACCATCACTTGCGCCAGGCACAAGCGCATTAAACCGGCCGGGGCGGCGTCCTGCCGCCCCGCTTAAGCCTGCCTTCATTGCCACTCGCTATGCTTGCCATTGAAATTTTCCGTCATCGGGGAACTGTTGTGTTCTGGCACTCCCTAACAGTGAGTGCTAACATCCGAGTTCAAGACAGGAGGTAGTGTACGACTATGACCGCATCCCTCGCTTTACCCGTTCCTTCCAGCACCGGCAGTCTGGAGCAATATATTCAGGCGGTGAACCGTCTGCCCATGTTGTCGCAGGAAGAAGAGGTCAAGCTGGCCACGCGCTATCACGAACAAAATGATCTGGAAGCCGCGCGCACGCTGGTGATGTCGCATATGCGCGTAGTGGTGTCCATCGCCCGCGGCTATGCCGGCTACGGCCTGCAGCAAGCCGACCTGATACAGGAAGGCAATATCGGCCTGATGAAAGCCGTCAAACGCTTTGAACCCGCACGCGGCGTGCGGCTGTTCTCGTTTGCCGTGCACTGGATCAAGGCCGAAATGCACGAATTCATCCTGCGCAACTGGCGTCTGGTGCGCATTGCCACCACCAAACCGCAGCGCAAACTGTTCTTCAACCTCAGAAGCATGAAGAAAAGCATGTCGGCGTTGTCCGATGTCGAGGCGCGCGAGATCGCCGATGACCTGGGCGTCAAACCGGAAGAAGTGCTGGAAATGGAAACCCGCATGACCGGGCAGGATGTCGCGCTTCTGGCCGATGATGGCGACGATGACAGCTACGCGCCCATCGACTGGCTGGCCGACAGCGAACACGAACCGGTGCGTCAGATCGAGAAAAAAGCCGTCGACCGCCTGCAAAGCGAAGGCCTGAGCGAAGCGCTGGCGACACTGGACGCACGCAGCCGCCGTATCGTCGAAGCGCGCTGGCTGGCCGACGACAGCGGTGCCACCTTGCACGAACTGGCCGCCGAATTCGGCGTCTCCGCCGAACGCATCCGCCAGATCGAAGTCAAGGCACTGCAAAAAATGAAAACCGCGCTGGTCGCCTGAGTACAGGCTGCAGCATAAATATCGCCCGCGACGCGGGCTCCCGCGATCGCACTCAATCGCATAGGAGCCCGCAGCGCGGGCGAATTTGTCTGCACACGCTTTTTAACGATAACGTTCCGGCAAGCGTCCGCGTGCCGCGCTCGCCTCCTGATACAAGCCCTGCCACGCCGGCTCGCTACCGGCGAGCGTCGCCATAAACTGCGGCGCATAGGTCGGGAAGGAGGCCAGTGCCTGCTGCAAGGTCCGGCGTGCCTGATCCGGCTGCCCGGCCAGCACCTCCATCTGCGCCTTTTTCAGCAACACATCCGGATAGGGACGAAAAGCCGCCAGCCGCGTGATCCACGCCAGCTTCTGCGGCAGATCCCGGGCCGTCGGCTGCAGATAGTTGTCCAGCGTATTGAGCGCATGAAAGGCAAACAGCGGCTCGCGCTCGATAATCTCTCCCAGACGCACCTCTTGTGCGCTACGCCGCTCGCTATTTGCTGCCGGCGTATACAAGCCCACCAGCTCCCAATAGCGCGGCAAGCTGGTGGCACACAGCACGACCAGCCACAGCGATAGCCCCCACGCCCCCGCCTGAAGCAGCCGTGGCAAGACAAACGGCCGCGAGGGTGCCAGCGACAGCGCCATCACCCCCACCGCCGGAAAATACAGATACCACAACGGGTACTCGACCATGCTGTGAATCAGGCTGATGGCCAGCACCGTCACCGGCAACAGGTGATGCGCGGTCATCTGGCGGCCAAAAAACGGTGTGCCCACCCACAGCAAACCGCCCAGCACCAGCGTCGTGCCCACCACCCCGGTTTCGGCCAGTAATTGCAGCAGCAGATTGTGCGCATTGGTAAACAGCCCGCTATTAAAGGCTGCCGCGGCAAACTCGGGCCGGGTCTGCAAGGCCACGCTATGGGAAGCAAACTGCGACCAGCCTGCACCCAGCCAAGGCGCTTCATTAAATACCAGCCAAGCCTTGTGCCACTCGGCAAAACGGCGCGAATTCATGCTCTCGCCGCCGGCCGCCGCGATACGCTCCACACCGCTGGCCACCCCGCCCTGTCCGGTCAGCGCGCTCAATAGCGAATTGAAAGCCGGCAAGGCAAACTGCAAGACAATAATCGCCAGCGCCGCCAGCGCCAGCGTCATCGCGAAACGCCGCGCCATCCCGTCGCGCACGCGCCACAGCCAGAACGGCGAGAGCACCAGCATCGCTGCCGCATACAACAGCACCGTGCGCGAACCGGCCCAGGCAATCGACAGCGCCAGCCAAGCCAATAGTGCCAGCGCCCACGCGCGTGACAGACTGCGCACAGCCCATAGATAGGCCACCGCCACCACACCCCAGCTTAAATAATGCGCATACTGGTTGCGCTGGCCGATATGGCCAAACACATTCGTGGTCACATGTGCGCTGTCATAAAACAGCAAGCCGCCCAGTACCTGCACCAGCCCGGTGACTTGCGCCAAGCCAATCAGCGACTGCAATAGCGCCCCCGCGAGCAAAGCCTGGGCCAGGCGCAGGTGGATTTCTTCGTCACCAAACCAGTCACGCAGGCATAGCGTCACCCCGGCGAGCAAAGCCAAGGCGGTAAATGCCAGCGCGGTCGCCTGATTCAGGCCGGGAAACAGCAAGGGCACGAACAGGCCCTGCAAAGCCCATGCCGCAGCCAGCACCAGCATCCACACCCCGGCGCGCGGCAAGGCGGCAAACAAGTGCGCAGAGGGGCGCGTAGGAGCGGCGGCATGAATGGCTGTAGGAGCGGCCTCAGCCGCGATCTCTTTCCGACCACGCCCAAAGCCGCGCTGACACAAGCCCGCCAGCCCCAGCAAGCCGGCGGCCAGCAGCGTCAACCACACCACGCTCGCCTCGCCAAACCATTGCGGCAGCGGTACATAATGGATGCGCGATAAAAAAGGCAGGATGGCAACCAGCGCCCACACCAGCAGGGACAGCGGGGCAACAGCAAAATTCAGGCGCATAAAAACAGACAGCCGTTCAGGACAAAGGAAGGGATTGTAACGCGGGACAGCGGGAAGCGGGTGGCATGCCCCCTCACCCAGTGCTGTGCGCCACCCTCTCCCCGCCGGGGAGAGGGTATGGTTAGCTACCGCAACAATAAGCATCAACACCAAGTGCCAGTCTCAAGCCCCTCTCCCCCGGGGAGAGGGGTTGAGGTGAGGGGATAACGTCAGCGACATACGATCCGGCCAACAGCGCCAGCACCCTTCTGACGACAGCCACCCGCCCCACCAGACATGCAAAACGCCACCCAAGGGTGGCGTTTCTGATCTAGAGCAGGCAGATTACGGCCTTAGTCTTAACGCACTCTACGTGCTACATCACACATTTTTAAAATACGCAAAATTAGTTGCGTACATAGGCGTTATCAAGACATTTACCAGAGTACGCCCACTGCAAACCATCTTGCTTAGCAGTAGGAGTCAGAACACATGTATCTGCAGCAACAATCCCCTTGTAAGCATTCGGCGTCGCCGTAATCACGCCATCCGCAACAGTCAAGCTATTAAACGCCTTAGCTGTACTTGCAGCAGGCGGGGTAGGAATACCATTTTGACCAGAGTCGCAGGTGCCAATTTTAGCGGCAAAATCAGCACCAGAAGCTTCAGCATAACAAAGGTCTACAGCGGTCTTGAACGGAGCCATTGCCATAGTCACTTCGGTATAAGCAGCTTTCTTCATGTAATTTTGATATGCAGGCAGCGCAATAGAAGCCAGAATACCGATAATCGCCACGACGATCATCAGTTCGATCAGGGTAAAGCCTTGTTGTACACGTTTCATGGTGTTGCTCCTGTTTCAAAGTAAAAAACCCTGCCATTGTACCCGCGCCATGCCTGCCCCGACAGATGGACGGCATGTCGTGCCCGTGATGCCACACCACAACACACACTAAAAAATCACCATGCCCCGCAACTGCTGGGCGCATAAAACACCTGCACACTAGTACGGCATGACCAAGTGCCGGTCGCAACAGCCCGCTCAAGCGCCAGTGTTTCTCCGTCGACCGCAGCACCCAGACCCTGTATCTCGCAGCGGATCCCCGCAGCGTTTACCGTCAACACGCGGCACTGCGCCACATCGGCCAGTGCAATATCGGCCGGTGACGCCGGTGTGCCACCATTGGTCAGCACTTCTTCAAAGCCGGTCTTGCCATTTGCCAAAGCGCTATACAGCACCGCCACCCGCGTTTTGAGGATGTAGTTCTGGTACAACGGGATCGCGACCGCCGCCAGTACGCCGATAATCGCTACAACCATCATCAGCTCGATCAGGGTGTAGCCTTTTTGCTTCATACGATTATGCTATATCCAAATAAAAAGCCAAACAACCATCTCAAATAAATCAAAACTCCGCTTCTGATCGCAGTCTGCGCTCCATCCTTCAGCAAAACAAATAAATACGATCAAACTACGACGACCAACACATACAGCTGTCGCATGCAGACGACACGCTGCCACAAAAAACTGGCGCCACGTCGCGCCAGATGCGGCCCATGCATTATTCAGGCATCATCCTGTTTAGCTTGCCGATTAAAACCTAAGGCGCCCACGCGCACCATGCTGACCCCACTGAACCTGACCCTGCCACCCACCACCGTGTCCAGCCCCGACCCGGCGCAGATGGCTGCCCATCTGGCTGATCTGCCGCTGGCACTGACTTTGCAGGGTGCCGCCGATATGGCCGAATTGCTAGCACACAGCAATGCACAGGCAATGGATAGTGCGCAGCGCCTGCAGCTATTTGCCCTGTTTCTGCCGCATATCGAACGCATGCTGCCGCTGCTGGACAGCGAATACCACCAGCGCGAACTGTCGGCCACCCACCGTGCCCGCGAAGCGGCACAACTGGCGCGGCGTCTGCATAGCGAAAGCCTGGTCGCGCTGAAACACTGCCTGCAAGGACAGCTACAACATAAGGCCGCGCCAGGCCAGCACCTTGCACTGCTGCAACGGGTATTGCGAGCCTGCCGCGACATGCTGCATACCTACCTCACGACCTACCACCCGCTGCCGGATGGCTTCTGGCTCGATTGCCACGCTCTTTACCGCTACGCATTGCAACAGGGCTGGCAGGACGATAGCGAACTCGGCCGCCACTATAAGGCGCTGCTGCTGCTGGGGCTAAGCAATAGCAATCGCCTGTCGCCGCTGCAGCTGACCCGGCTGATCCATCTGGCCGGCCAGGAGGCGGACCGGGTGATGCTGCATACCGGGCAGGCAGAGGGGCAGGCCTTGTGCGTGCTGCCTGATAGCGACAAGGCGCCCGCCTATTGCGAATACCCGCCCGCAGGCAGCTGGCAGTTCCATACCGGCGCGCTGACCGAAGCCATCAACCTGCACTTGCTGGAGCTATGCCACAACCCGCAGCAGCATCCGGATGAAGATGCCGAGCTGTATCTGGCCCTGCTGCATGACTGGCAGCGCCCGGGCCTGCGCCGCGAAACGCGTGAGCCGACAGGCGGAACGGTACAATTGGTCTCGACGCTGGCCGCCTGCTGGCACCAGCTCAATGGTCGCAGCTGGGACTTTGCCGCTACCGGTGACGGCAGCGAAGAAGTCGCCTACCGCAACCGGCTGGCACAGCGCAGCCCGCCACCGCCGCCTATGCCCATGCACATCATCAACCGCAGCCCTAGCGGCCTGCAGTTGCTGGGCCATAGCACCAGCCATGCGCTGCGTAACGGCGAGCTGGTCATTTTGCGCGAGGACGGGGAAAGCGATGCGCGCTGGCAATGCGCACTGGTGCGCTGGGTCAGCTATGGTCATGCACTGGAAACACGCTGCGGGCTGGAAATCATCGCCCGCCATGCAGAGCCGCTGATGGTGCGCGCAGGCCATGCCCACCCGGGCGACACCACGACACTGGCGCTAAGGCTGGACCCGGCACAGGCACCCAGCCAGCTACTCCTGTCCGGCCGCCCCTATCTGCGCCTGGGCAGCATGGCGCTGACCGGCTGGCACGGCACGGAACAGGCACGCATGCTGCGCATCAGCAAGCAAACCCCGGGCTACCAGCTGGTCGAAATACGCACCGGCTGATGCCGCGCACACGGCTTGGTCTGGCTACCCGCAACGGGTTAAAATCTCCGCTGCCATTTCTTCTGTGGATTTTCTGATATGCAATCGCTGATACACACCGCCGACCGCATCGTGGTCAAAGTCGGCTCCAGTCTGGTGACGAATGATGGCAAGGGGCTGGATCTGGCCGCACTGGCACGCTGGGCCGCCGAAATCGCCGAGCTCAAGCGCCGCGGCAAGGAGGTGGTACTGGTTTCCAGCGGCGCCATCGCCGAGGGCTGCCAGCGTCTGGGCTGGGCCACCCGCCCCAAGGCGGTACATGAATTGCAGGCCGCCGCTGCCGTCGGCCAGATGGGGCTGTGCGAAGCCTATGAACAGGCTTTTCGCCGGCACGGCCTGCAAACGGCGCAGATTCTGCTCACCCACGAAGACCTGGCCGACCGCACCCGCTACCTGAATGCACGCACCACCTTGTCGACGCTGATGGCGCTCAATGTGGTGCCCATCATCAATGAAAACGACACGGTGGTGACGGCCGAAATCCGCTTCGGCGACAACGATACGCTGGGCGCGCTGGTGACCAATCTGATCGAAGCCGACGCGCTGGTCATCCTCACCGACCAGCAGGGGCTGTATAGCGCCGACCCGAGGAAAAACCCCGACGCGGTCTTTATCCACGAAGCGAACGCAGGGGATGCAGCACTGGAAGAAATGGCCGGTGGTGCCGGCAGCAGCATCGGCACCGGCGGCATGCTGACCAAGATACTGGCCGCCAAGCGCGCGGCGCGCAGCGGTGCAGCTACCATCATCGCTTGCGGGCGCGAACATGATGTGTTGTCGCGCCTGGCAGATGGCGAAGCAATCGGCACCCAGTTGCTCGCCACCACCACGCGCATGGCGGCGCGCAAACAATGGCTGGCCGACCACCTGCAATTGGCGGGTAAACTGGTACTGGATGCGGGCGCTGCACAAGCGGTACGCGAACGCGGCACCAGCTTGCTGCCTATCGGCGTACGCGCCGTCGACGGCGCCTTCCTGCGCGGCGATGTGGTGGCCTGCATAGACAGCGACGGCATCGAAGTCGCGCGCGGTCTGGCCAACTACAGCTCGGACGAGGCGCGCCTGATCATGCGCCGCCCGACACGCGAAATCGAACAGGTGCTGGGCTATCTGGTCGAGCCCGAGCTTATCCACCGCGACAATATGGTTACACTCTAGCCCCCTCACCCGGCGCTGACGCGCCACCCTCTCCCCGAGGGGAGAGGGATTTCATGCGGTCACTCATCACCATGCGTCTAGGGCGAAGACGCCCTATCACAGAACGACATCCTCCCCTCGCCCCGACGGAGAGAGAAGTTTCATGCGATCATTCATCGCCATGCATATCTGGGACAAAGACGCCCTCTAACAGTACGACATCCTCCCCTCTCCCCACCGGGGAGAGGGGCTGGGGGTGAGGGGGAGTGATTTAAGCGTCGGGCTTTTTGTCGTGCTTGAGTTCGATGGCGCGCACGATGACATAGGCGATCATTGAGCACAGGAAGAACAGCAACATCATCCAGGCGATGGACTGCAGGGTTTCGATCAGTGTGCGGTACAGCTCCAGCGTCCAGCGCATGCCGTTAAGCTCCAGCGCTGCCGACTCGCGCGTGGCAGTCACATACTTTTCCAGCTCCCACAAACGCACCCCGCCCGAGACGCCGACCACGATAACGGCAAAGCGCAGATAACGGCGCCAGGCGTCGGCCAGCTCGTCGCCGACGATGCGCGACAGAATCTTGCCCACCGCACCGTCAAAAAACTTTGCAGTGATCAGCGATGTCACCAAGGCCACCAGCAATGTGGCTCCCAAGAGCGCATAGAACATATGGTTTCCCCTTAATCCAAATTTATTACTTTGAGATTGTACCAGCTTGCTTAGTCGCGCACCTGCAAACCAAAGTGGGTATAAGCCAGCGCCGTCACCATGCGTCCGCGCGGCGTGCGCTGCAGATAGCCTTGCTGGATCAGATAAGGCTCGATCACGTCTTCTATGGTGTCAGTCGATTCGCCTATCGCCGCCGCCACATTGTCCAAGCCGACCGGGCCGCCAGCAAACTTGTCTAAGATAGCCTCCAGCAGCTTGCGATCCATCACGTCCAGCCCGGCCGGATCCACGTCCAGCATGGCCAGCGCCGCATCGGCCACTTCGGCAGTGACCACGCCGTCGGCTTTGACTTCGGCGTAGTCGCGCACGCGGCGCAGCAGGCGGTTGGCAATACGCGGCGTGCCGCGGCTACGCCTTGCCACTTCAAATGCGCCCTCGCCCGCCAGTTGCACGCCCAGAAGACCTGCCGAGCGGGTGACGATGCGGGTCAGCTCTTCGGCATCGTAAAATTCCAGCCGCGCCACGATGCCGAAGCGGTCGCGCAGCGGATTGGTCAGCATGCCGGCGCGGGTGGTGGCACCGATCAGGGTAAAGGGCGGCAGGTCTATTTTGACCGACCGCGCAGCCGGGCCCTCGCCTATCATGATGTCGATCTGGTAGTCCTCCAGCGCCGGGTAGAGGATTTCCTCGACCACCGGCGAGAGGCGGTGGATCTCGTCGATAAACAAGACGTCGTGCGGCTCAAGATTAGTGAGCAAGGCCGCCAGATCTCCTGCTCGCTCCAGCACAGGGCCGGAAGTCTGGCGCAGATTCACCCCCAGTTCGCGCGCCACGATATGCGCCAGCGTCGTCTTGCCCAGGCCCGGCGGGCCGAACAAAAGCACATGGTCCAGTGCCTCGCCACGGCGCTTGGCCGCCTCGATAAAGATTTCCAGCTGGCCGCGTGCCTTTTTTTGCCCGACATATTCGTCAAGCAGCTTGGGGCGCAGCGCCCGCTCCTGCGCATCCTCATGCGCGGACAGGCTTTGCTGGGTCACGATGCGCGGCGCGGGTGCGCCGCCCATCAGGTTGTCGGTTTCTATCATCTTGCGCTTGTTTCCTGACTGGCTATTTCTTGCGGCCATTAGCCGGCTTGAGTTTGATGGAGATGCCGCCACGCCCCTGCGTGGCTTTTTTCACCTCGAACCAGCCGGATTTTTCCACCAGTTCGGAAATTTTGCGGTAACCGTAGTTGCGCGGGTCAAAGTCGGGCATCCATTGTCCCAACAGGCTGTTGGCACCGCCAAGATCCGCCCAGCCGTCGTCGTCGCCGCTGGCTTCGATCGCCTTCTGGAACTGGGCACGCAATTTGCGGTCCAGCGGACGCAACACCGGCTTGGCTGCGGCGGGCACCTTGACACGCCCCCCCTCGTCCTTGCCCGCGGTTTCCGGCTCGGCCTTGGCCTCGTCCGGCTCGCGCAAGACTTCGACGTAGACGAATTTGCTGCAGGCATTCACAAAGGCGACCGGTGTTTTTTGCTCGCCAAAGCCCCAGACATCCAGCCCGTCTTCGCGCAAGCGCGTTGCCAGACGTGAAAAATCGCTGTCGCTGGAGACCAGACAAAAGCTGTGAAAACGCTCAGAATGCAGCAGATCCATCGCATCGATCACCATCGAGATGTCGGACGCGTTCTTGCCCTTGGTGTTGGGAAACTGCTGGATGGGGTGGATGGCAAAGCGCGCGCACAGATCGCGCCATGCCTTGTCGTGCTTGCTGAAGTCGC
>NZ_RJTZ01000089.1:0-14135 GCF_024343515.1 Aquitalea sp. S1-19
GTCCTGTTTCGTGGCCCCGGCACCTTTCACAGCTACTGGAAACGTGATGATGCCACGGCAGACACGCGCACGGCTGACGGCTGGGTACATACCGGGGATGCCGGCTATTTCGACGACGACGGCCAGCTCAAAATCATAGACCGCGCCAAGGATGTCGGCCGCCTGTCCGATGGCAGCCTGTTCGTGCCCAAGCTGCTGGAAAACAAGCTCAAATTCTTCCAGCACATCAAGGAAGTGGTGGCTTTTGGCGATGGCCGTGATTTTGCCACCGCCTTTATCAATATCGACCTGAGCGCGGTGGGAAGCTGGGCCGAAAAGCGCGGCATGGCCTACACCGGCTACACCGATCTGGCGGCGCAAGCGCCGGTTTATGCGCTGCTGCGCGAGTGCATAGAAAAGATGAACCGCTCTTTGGCAAACGATCCGCGCCTGGCCGGCTCGCAGATCAAGCGCTTTTTGGTACTGCATAAAGAACTGGATGCCGACGATGGCGAGCTGACGCGCACCCGAAAGGTCAAGCGCAAGTTTATTGCCGAGCGTTACAGCAGCCTGATCAATGCCCTGTACGACGGCTCGCACGAGTCGGCCATCGATGTCGAGGTCAAATTCGAAGACGGCCGCAGCGGCCGCATCTGCGCCACCCTCAGCATCATGGATGCGGCCACCTTTCCAAGTAGCGCCCCCCTGCAGAACCCGTCCAACAAAAACCTGACCGATGCCAGGGAGGCCGCATGAATCCGCAACACAAGACCGGCGATGTCATTCTGGCCGCCGAAAACATTTCGCTGTCTTTTGGCGGCGTCAAGGCACTGACCGATATCAGCCTGGATGTGCGCGAGCACGAACTGCTGTCCATTATCGGCCCCAATGGCGCGGGCAAAAGCTCGATGCTGAATGTGATCAATGGCGTCTACCACCCGCAGCAGGGTCAGGTCACCTGGCGCGGCAAGCCGCGCGGGGCCATTCATCCGCACGAGGCGGCGCGTATGGGTATCGCGCGCACCTTCCAGAATATTGCGCTCTTTAAGGGCATGAGCGTGCTGGACAACATCATGACCGGCCGCAACCTGAAGATGCATGCCAACTTCCTGCAGCAGGCCTTGTGGTGGGGCCGCGCGCAGCGCGAGGAAATGGCCCAGCGCGAAAAGGTCGAACAGATCATCGACTTTCTCGAGATTCAGGCGATACGCAAGACCCCGGTCGGCCGCCTGCCCTACGGCCTGCAAAAACGGGTGGAGCTGGCGCGCGCCATCGCTGCCGAGCCGACCTTACTTCTGCTGGACGAGCCTATGGCCGGGATGAATGTGGAGGAAAAGCAGGACATGTGCCGCTTCATCCTCGATATCAACGATGCCTTCGGCACCACCATCGTGCTGATCGAGCACGATATGGGGGTGGTGATGGATATCTCCGACCGCGTCATCGTGCTCGATTACGGCAAGAAAATAGGCGATGGCACACCGCACGATGTGCGCAACAACCCCGATGTGATTGCCGCTTATCTCGGCACCCGCCACTAAGGAGACCCGTATGGATTGGCTTTTCTTTACCGAAGTTCTGGTCGGCGGCCTGCTCGCCGGCGTGATGTACTCGCTGGTGGCACTGGGTTTTGTGCTGATCTACAAAGCCTCCGGCGTATTCAACTTTGCCCAGGGCGCAATGGTGCTGTTCGCTGCGCTGACCTTTGTCTCCATACAGGCCATGGGCGTACCGTTCTGGCTGACCTTCTTTATCACGCTGGTGATTATGGTGGCGCTGGGTCTGGCCATCGAGCGCGTGGTGCTGCGCCCCATGGTCAACCAGCCGCCGATTTCACTGTTTATGGCCACCATCGGCCTCGCTTTCTTTCTGGAAGGTCTGGCGCAGATGCTGTGGGGGGCCGATGTACACGGCCTGAATCTGGGCTTCAACGACGAGCCCTTCGATGTGGGCGGCGTGTTTATCTCCAGTTTTGATGTGTTTGCCGCCGCCATTTGTGCCGTTCTGGTCGGTTCGCTGGCGCTGTTTTTCAACAAGACCCGTCTGGGGCGGGCGCTGCGTGCGGTGGCGGACGACCATCAGGCCGCGATGTCGGTCGGCATTCCGCTTAAGCAGATCTGGGCCATTGTCTGGGGCGTCGCAGGCTTTGTGGCACTGGTGTGTGGCTTGCTGTGGGGCTCGCGTCTTGGCGTGCAGTTCGCGCTGACACTGGTGGTACTTAAAGCCCTGCCAGTGCTGATTCTGGGCGGCTTTACCTCGGTGCCGGGCGCGATTATCGGCGGCCTGATCATAGGTGCCGGCGAGAAACTGGCCGAAGTGTACCTGGGCCCGATTCTGTCGGGCGGTATCGAGAACTGGTTCCCCTATGTGCTGGCACTCTTGTTCTTGCTGGTGCGCCCCGAGGGTCTGTTCGGCGAAAAACACATCGAAAGGGTCTAAGCCATGTTTTATCGTGAAGCCGGTCAATTCAAGACCTCCTATGCCGCCGATTCGGCCATCCTGCCTATCCGCCAGGACCGCATCTTTATTATTGCCCTGCTGCTTTTCGCCTTTGTGGCGGTGCCGGGTCTGGCCAGCGACTACCTGCTCTCCGGCATCCTGATCCCGTTTCTGGTGCTGTCGCTGGCGGCGCTCGGGCTGAATTTGCTCACCGGATACGCCGGCCAGTTGTCGCTGGGTTCGGCGGCCTTTATGGCGGTGGGCGCCTACGCCACCTACAACTTCATGCTGCGCGTGCCGGGCATGCCGCTCTTGCTGGCGCTGGTGCTGGGTGGCTTGAGCGCGGCGCTGGTCGGTGTGTTGTTCGGCCTGCCGTCTTTACGTATCAAGGGCTTTTATCTGGCGGTCGCGACGCTGGCCGCGCAGTTTCTGGTGGAGTGGGTGTTTACCAAGTTCCCCTGGTTCTCCAATGACAGCAGCTCGGGGGTGATCAGTTCGCCCGTGCTGTCCGTGTTCGGCATCACGCTGGATACGCCGGCCGAGAAATACCTGCTCACGCTGGCCATCGTCGCGCTGATGGCACTGGCCGCCAAGAATATGGTGCGCTCAAGCCTGGGCCGGGCATGGATGGCGATACGCGATATGGACGTGGCCGCCGAGGTGATCGGCATCCGCATGCTGCGCACCAAGCTTCTGGCTTTTGCCATCAGCTCGTTCTACTGCGGCGTGGCAGGCGCCTTGTATGCCTTCGTTTTTCTGGGCACGGTCGATGCACAGGCCTTCGATCTGAACCGCTCTTTCCAGATCCTGTTCATGATCATTATCGGCGGCGTCGGCTCCATCCTCGGTGCCTTCCTCGGCGCGGCCTTTATCGTGCTGTTGCCGGTGCTGCTGAATCTGGCCGGCCAGCTTTTGCATGGCGCGGTGAGTTCGCAGTTCATGTCCAATCTCGAAATGATGATCTTCGGCGCCCTGATCATTTTTTTCCTGGCGGTCGAGCCTTTGGGTCTGGCCCGTCTGTGGCAGATCAGCAAGGAAAAACTGCGCTTATGGCCCTTCCCGCACTAAGGCACGACGCCATCGCGCCCACTTTGTTTAAGCAGTACCCGCAGGCCCACTACTCAGGAGACAACACATGAAAAAAACCGTACTCGCCGTATCGCTGGCCCTGACGACCCTGTCCGGCTTTGTGCTGGCCGCAGGCGAACAGTTCATTCCGATTCCGAGCTACCGTGTCGGTGCTTACGCCTCGGGTGGTGCCAAGTTCTATGGCGGCATGATCGACTACCTCAATTACGTCAATATGAAGCAAGGCGGCATCGGTGGAGTCAAGCTCAGCTACGAAGAGTGCGAGACCGAATACAAGAACGACCGCGGTGTCGAATGTTACGAGCGGCTCAAGGGCAAGAGCGGCGGCGCTTCGGCGTTTAACTTCATGTCGACCGGCATCACCTACGCCACCATGGAGCGGGCCGACAAGGACAAGATTCCGCTGATGACCATGGGCTTTGGCCGCGCCGATGCGCAAGACGGCACGGTGTTCAAGTATGTGTTCCCGCTGGTGACCTCGTACTGGAGCCAGGCCAGCGCCAAAGTGTCCTTTATCGGCCAGCAACTTGGCGGCATGGACAAGCTCAAGGGCAAGAAAATCGTCAACCTCTACCACGGTTCGGCCTATGGCAAGGAAACCATCCCGGTTCTGGATGCGCTGGCCAAGAAATACGGTTTCGAGCTGAGCCATATCGAAGTCCCGGCGCCGGGCACCGAACAGCAGTCGCAATGGCTGGAGATTCGCCGTGCCAAGCCAGATTACGTACTGCTGCGTAGCTGGGGCGTCATGACCCCGTCGGCGCTTAAGTCGGCACAGAAGGTCGGCTTCCCGCGCGAGAAGATCGTCTCCAACTGGTGGGGCGGTTCGGAAGAAGATGCGGTGGCCGCCGGCGATGCCGCCAAAGGCTATATCGCCGGCAGTTTTGCCATGGATGGCAAACAGTTCCCGCTGATTCAGGACATCGAAAAAACCGTCTACGGCGCAGGCAAGGGCAACCTGTCCGACAAGGGCTATATCGGTACCGTCAACTACAACCGCGGCGTGCTCAGCGGCATTCTGATGGCCGAAGCCATCAGCACCGCGCAGAAGAAATATGGTGCCAAGCCGCTGACCGGTGACCAGATCCGCTGGGGCATGGAAAACCTGAATATCGACGCCAAGCGCCAGAAGGAACTGGGCGTGTCCGATATGTTCCCGCAGATCAAGACCAGCTGCCAGAACCATGAAGGCAGCGGCTACACCCGCTTTATGCAGTGGACCGGTAGCGACTGGAAGCCGGTGTCCGGCTGGATCAAGGCCGACACCAGCGTTGTCGGCCCCATGGTCAAGGCCTCGGCGCAGAAGTATGCGCAGGAAAAAGGAATCGCGCCGCGCAACTGCGCCGCCGAGAAGTAAACGCCTGGCCTGCCGGAAGACAGCGCACAACGGCCTGTCTTCCGGCAGCAATGTCCCACCTTGCTAAGGGCAGATCCATGCAGACAAACACCGCACTGTTGTCGGTCAACAATATCGAAGTTATCTACAACCATGTGATTCTGGTGCTCAAGGGCGTGTCGCTGGAAGTGCCGCCGGGGCGGATTGTCGCTTTGCTTGGCGCCAACGGCGCGGGCAAAAGCACCACGCTTAAGGCCATCTCCACCTTGCTCGCCAGCGAGCGCGGCGACATTACCCAGGGCAGCATCGAATTCAAGGGCGAGCGCATTGATCGCGCCACGCCGGACGCGCTGGTCAAACGCGGCATTGTGCAGGTGATGGAGGGCCGCCATTGCTTTGGCCACCTGTCGGTGGAAGAAAACCTGCTCACCGGTGCCTTTACCCGCAAGCACAGCCGCGCCGAACAAAAAGCTGCACTGGAACGTATCTACCACTATTTCCCGCGTCTTAAACAGCGCCGCAGCAGCCAGGCCGGCTACACCTCGGGCGGCGAGCAGCAAATGACCGCCATCGGCCGCGCCATGATGGCCCAGCCGGAAATGATTTTGCTGGATGAGCCATCGATGGGGCTGGCGCCACAGATCGTCGAGGAAATCTTCGAGATTGTGAAGGAGCTTAACCAGAAGGAAAAAGTGAGCTTCCTGCTGGCCGAGCAAAACACCCATGTGGCGCTGCGTTATGCCGATTTCGGTTACATCCTGGAAAACGGCCGGGTAGTCATGGATGGTACGGCGGAGGAACTGGCCGGCAATGAAGATGTAAAAGAGTTTTATCTGGGCTTGGGCGGCGAAGGGCGCAAGAGCTTTCGCGACGTCAAACACTACCGCCGGCGCAAGCGCTGGCTGGCTTAAGGAGGCGTGCCATGAACCATTGGCCCTACGATCCGGCTGCCCTGCTTCTGGCACGCCTGCCGGCGCAATTAAGCTACGCACGCGAACAAGCCCCCGCCTACACCGCGCTGCTGTCGGGTCTGCCACTTGACGCTATCAATAGCCGGGCGGCGTTGGCCAGCCTGCCCCTGACGCGCAAATCTGCGCTGATTGCCGCTCAGGCGGCCAGACCGCCCTTTGGCGGCTACGCTGCCGGCAAGGCGCTGCGCGTGTTCGCATCCCCCGGCCCGATCTACGAGCCGATGGATGCGGCAAGCTATCGCATGGACGAGGCGCTAACCGCGGCAGGCTTCGTGGCCGACGATATCGTGCATAACGGCTTTTCCTACCACCTGTCACCCGGCGGCTTCATTTTCGACAGTGCCTTGCAGGCGCTTGGCTGCACCGTGTTTCCCGGCGGGCCGGGCAATCTGGAGATCACGCTGGCGGCGCTGGCAAACCTTGGCGTTAACGCCTATGTCGGTACGCCAAGCTTTTTAGGGCTGATCCTGGACAAGGCCGACGAAACCGCCACTTCGCTTGCGCTTGCCAAGGCACTGGTCAGCGGCGAGGCCTTAAGCGACAGCCTGCGCGCGCGTTGCCGTGCGCGCGGCATCGCTATTTGCCAGTGCTACGCCAGCGCCGAGCTGGGGCTGATCGCGTATGAGACCGACACTGGCACCGGCATGCGCGTTGCCGGCGGCATCATCGCCGAAATCTGCGACGCCAGCGGCAAGCCGCTGCCCGAGGGGGAAACCGGCGAGCTGGTGATTACCTCGTTTTCACCCGTCTACCCGCTGATCCGCTTTGCTACCGGCGACTTGTCCGCCTTCGTGCCCGGCAGCCAGCATCTGCGCATCAAGGGCTGGCTGGGGCGTGCCGACGACACCGCCAAGGTGCGCGGTCTGTTTGTCCACCCCGAGCAGGTCAAGGCCGTACTGGCGCACCACGACGACATCCGCCGCGCCCGCCTGATCCTCAGCCACGACAACGCGGGCAAGGATGTGATGACACTGCATATCGACGCAGCGGCCAGTTGCGACACGGCCGCCATCGAGTCCACGCTGAAGGCGCTGACCCGTCTGTCAGGCCGCGTACAGCTAAGCGATGCCCTGCCCGACGACGGCCGCCTGATCGAAGACCATCGCTGAACACCACACAGGAAACTGCCATGAATATCCCTAAGGTCAAGCTGCTGATAGGCGGCGAATTTGTCGAGTCAGAAACCACGCAATGGCGCGATGTCGTCAACCCGGCCACGCAAGCAGTGCTGGCCCATGTGCCTATGGCCACTCCCGCCGAAGTTTCCGCTGCGGTGGCCAGTGCCCGGCGTGCGTTTGCCAGCTGGCGCAAGACGCCTATCGGCACGCGTGCCCGCATCTTTCTCAAATACCAGCAGCTGATACGCGAACATATGGCCGAACTTGCCGCCATCCTCACCGCCGAACAGGGCAAGACGCTGGCCGACGCCGAGGGTGACATCTTCCGCGGCCTGGAGGTAGTCGAACACGCTGCCAATATCGGCACCTTGCAACTAGGCGAATACGCGCAGAACGTTGCCGGCGGTGTCGACACCCATACCGTGCTGCAGCCTCTGGGCGTGTGTGCCGGCATCACCCCGTTCAACTTCCCGGCGATGATCCCCTTATGGATGTTCCCGATGGCCATCGCCTGCGGCAACACCTTTGTACTCAAGCCCTCCGAGCAAGACCCGATGGTCACCATGCGTCTGGTCGAGCTGGCGCTGGAAGCCGGCATCCCGCCCGGGGTGCTTAATGTTGTGCACGGCGGCGAAGAGGTGGTGAACGCACTGTGCGACCACCCCGATATCAAGGCGGTGTCTTTTGTCGGCTCCACCCGCGTCGGCACCCATGTTTATAACCGTGCAAGCCAGAGCGGCAAGCGCGCGCAGTGCATGCTGGGCGCCAAGAATCATGCGGTAGTCTTGCCTGACGCCAACCGCGAGCAGGCGCTGAACCAGCTGATCGGCGCCGCCTTTGGTGCGGCCGGCCAGCGCTGCATGGCCACTTCGGTTGCAGTGCTGGTGGGCGAGGCGCAACAGTGGCTCCCTGATCTGGTCAGCCGCGCACAGACACTGAAAGTCGGCGCCGGCATCGACAACCCGGACCTGGGCCCGTTGATTTCGCCAGCAGCCAAGGCACGGGTGGAAAACCTGATCGCCGAGGGCGTGGCCGAGGGCGCAACGCTGCACTTAGACGGGCGCGGGGTGAAGGTGGCCGGCTACCCAGACGGCAATTTTGTCGGGCCGACGGTACTGTCCGGCGCGACGCCCGAGATGTCGGTCTACCGCCAGGAAATCTTCGGCCCGGTGCTGGTGGTGCTCTGCGCCGCCACGCTGGATGAGGCCATTGAGCTTGTGAACGCCAACCCCAACGGCAACGGGGTGGCGCTGTTTACCCAGTCCGGCGCCGCCGCCCGCCACTTCCAGGAGAATATCGACGTGGGCCAAGTCGGCATCAATGTGCCGATTCCGGTGCCGGTGCCGCTGTTCTCCTTTACCGGCTCGCGCGCAAGCAAGCTGGGGGATCTTGGCCCTTACGGCAAGCAGGTGGTGGCGTTCTATACCCAGACGCAGACCGTGACCTGCCGCTGGTTTGACGATGCGGCAAGCGTCGGCCGGGTCAACACCACCATCTCGCTCAAATAGGAGGCGACATGGACTTTGCACTGAACGAACAGCAAAGCGCGCTACAGGACGCCGCGCGCGACTTCGCCCGCCATGCGCTTGCCCCGCATGCCGCCGACTGGGACCGCGACGAGCATTTCCCGCTCGAGACCATACGTCAGGCGGGTGAACTGGGCTTTCTCGGCCTGTATACGCCGGAGGCGTACGGCGGCCTTGCGCTGCCGCGACTCGATGCAGCTATCGTGTTCGAGGAACTCGCCTACGGCTGTACCTCCACCGCTGCCTATCTGACCATACACAATATGGTGACGTGGATGATAGCGAGCTTCGCAAAGCCTGAAGTGGCCGCCTACTGGGTGCCGCGCATGGTCGCTGGCGAAATATTGGGCAGCTATTGCCTGACCGAGCCGGGCGCGGGTTCGGACGCTGCTTCGCTCAAAACCCGCGCCGAGAGGGATGGCGATGGCTGGCGCTTGTCCGGCAGCAAGATGTTCATCTCTGGAGCAGGCGCCACCGAAGTGCTGGTGGTGATGGCCAGAACCGGTGGTGCAGGTGCGCGCGGCATCTCGGCTTTTATCGTGCCGGCGGATAGCGCGGGTATCAGCTATGGCAAGAATGAAAAGAAAATGGGCTGGAAAAGCCAGCCCACGCGCGCCGTCAGCTTCGACAATGTGCATGTGCCGCGCGAGAACCTGCTAGGTGAGGAAGGCCAGGGTTTCACCTTCGCGATGAAGGCGCTGGATGGCGGGCGCATCAATATCGCGACCACGGCAGTGGGCACCGCGCAGGCGGCGCTGGATGCGGCCCGCGCCTATGTCGCTCAGCGGGTGCAGTTCGGCGCGCCCATCGCCAGCTTGCAAAGCGTGCAGTTCCGTCTGGCGGATATGGTGACCACGCTGGTGGCCGCGCGGCAGATGGTGAGACTGGCTGCATACAAGCTCGATAGCGGCGCAGCCGATGCTTCGGCCTACTGCGCCATGGCCAAGCGTTTCGCGACCGACGCGAGTTTCACGGTGGCCAACGACGCGCTGCAGCTCTTTGGCGGCTACGGCTATCTGAATGATTTCCCGCTGGAGCGCCATGTGCGCGATTTGCGCGTGCACCAGATACTGGAAGGCACCAATGAAGTGATGCGCATGATTATCGCGCGCCGCCTGCTTGGCGACGGCGATAGCCTGCTGTAGGGGGCGGTAGGGTGGGTTAGCCCCGCGGGGGCGTAACCCACCACATGCGAAGCAATATCGGTGGGTTACGGGCGCACCGCGCCCTAACCCACCCTACCGCCCCCGACCCACGCAGCGGCAAGCTAGCCCAGACAACAACACGGACAAGGAACACAGAATGCAGCCACATTACCCCGGCCTCGTGCTGGAACAACACGGCGCCACTTTGCTGGTGGTGATGGACAACCCACCGGCCAATACCTGGACCGCACAGAGCCTGACGGCACTTCACCAGCTTGTATGCGACCTAGATGCGCAGAGCGCTATCCGTGCGCTGGTGCTGACCGGTGCCGGCAGCAAGTTCTTCTGTGCGGGGGCCGATCTCAAGCAGTTTGCCGACGGTTCACACGCGGCGGCAACCGATTTGTCGCGCCTGTTCGGGCGCGCTTTCGAGGCACTGTCGGGCTGGCGCGGTGTCAGCATTGCCGCGATCAACGGCTACGCCATGGGCGGCGGGCTGGAAGTGGCGCTCGCCTGCGACATCCGCGTCGCCGAACAGGGCGCGCAAATGGCGCTGCCCGAGGCGGCGGTGGGCCTGTTGCCGTGTGCCGGCGGCACCCAGCTGTTGCCGCATCTGGTCGGCGAAGGCTGGGCCAAGCGCATGATCTTGCTGGGCGAGCGCGTCGATGCGGCCACCGCGCTGCGCATCGGCCTGATCGAGGAAGTGGTGGCATCGGGGGACGCACGCGCCGCCGCGCTGGCACTGGCGGAAAATGTGACAGGAGCGTCCCCCGATTCGGTTGCCGCCTGCAAGACGCTGATCCAGCGCGCACGCATCAATGCGCCGGCCTTAAACCTGCCTTTGGAGCGCGAGCTGTTTGTCGGCCTGTTCGATGGCGCCAACCAGCAAGAAGGCGTCGCCGCTTTCCTGCAAAAACGTACGCCGCACTGGCAGTAAAGGACACCGGATGGACAGCCCTGTTTTATTCGACAGCTTCACCACCGCCAGCGGCCACCGCATCGCACTGGCTACGCTGAATGCCGAAAAATCGCTGAATGCGCTAAGCCATGACATGGTCGGCCTGCTGGCAAACCAGCTCGCCCGCTGGCAGCGCGACCCTTTGGTCGCCTGTGTTGTGCTGCGCGGCGCCGGCGACAAAGCCTTCTGTGCCGGTGGCGATGTGCGCGCCTTGCGCGAGGCCTTGCTGCAAGATACGCGCTACCCCAGCCCCGCGGCGCAAAGCTTCTTTACCGATGAGTACCGGCTGGACTACGCCATCCACACCTACCCCAAGCCGCTTATCGTCTGGGGCAACGGCATCGTGATGGGCGGCGGGCTGGGGCTGCTGGCGGGAGCGAGCCACCGGGTACTCACCGAGCGTACCCGCATCGCCATGCCCGAGATCGCCATTGGCCTGTATCCGGATGTGGCCGGCAGCTGGTTTTTGCAACGCATGCCTGCCAGGCTGGGGCTGTTTCTGGGGCTGACCGGTGCCGCGATCAATGCCCATGATGCGCTGATCGCCAATCTGGCCGATTGTGTGCTGGATCATGCCAGCTGGCCCAAGCTGCTTGACGCCTTGCATCACGCAAGCTGGGATGGTGGCGATGATTTTGCCACCGTCAGCGCCTTGCTTGATAGTTTGGAAGACGCATGCCCGCATGCCCTGCCCGACTCGCACATCGCACCAAGGCTGATCGCCATCCACCAGCTAATGAACCGCGGCAGCCTGACAGCAGTCGCCGGTGCCTTGCAGCAGGCTCATGGTGGCAGCGATGCCTGGCTTGCTGGCGCGGCCAGCGGCTTTGCTGCCGGCTGCCCGATGTCGGCGGCGGTGACGTGGGAGATTTTCCGCCGTGCCCGTCATCTGTCGCTGGCCGAAGCTTTACGCATGGAGCTTGTGCTGTCGGTCAACTTCTGCGCCCGCCCCGATTTTCGCGAAGGGGTGCGCGCGCTGCTGGTCGATAAAGACCGGCAGCCACAGTGGAGTAGTCAGCGCCTTGCCGATATCGATCCGGCTGCCATCGCCGCACATTTCACTTCGCCCTGGGCGCGCGATGCGCACCCGCTGGCCGACTTGCTCTAGGAAACAGAAAAATGGAAAAAATTGCTTTTATCGGGCTGGGAAATATGGGTGGCCCCATGGCGGCCAATCTGGTACGCAAGGGCTTTGACGTCTCTGTTTACGACTTGTCGGCCAGCGCCATGGACACGCTGGCCACACTGGGTGCCAAGGTGGCGACGAGCGCAGAAGATGCCGCCGCTGGTGCGGACATTGTGCTGAGCATGTTGCCGGCTGCGCACCATGTCGAGAGTCTGTACCGGGACATCCTGCCCCGGATGAAAGCCGGCATGCTGGCAATAGATTGCAGCACCATCGATGCTGCCACTACGCGCCGCCTGGCACAGGATTTGAGCCTGCATGGCATCGCGCTCTTGGACGCACCGGTGTCCGGCGGTACGGCGGGCGCAGCGGCAGGCACGCTGACCTTTATGGTTGGCGGCGCAGCACATGATCTTGAGCGGGCGCAACCGCTACTGCAGGCCATGGGGCAAGCGGTGTTTCATGCCGGCGGGAATGGTGCCGGACAAAGCGCCAAGATCTGCAACAACATGCTGCTGGGCATCCTGATGGCAGGCACGGCCGAAGCACTGGCGCTGGGGGTAAAAAATGGACTCGATCCTGCCGTCTTGTCGCATATTATGAGCAAAAGCTCGGGACGCAACTGGGCACTTGAAGTCTATAACCCCTGGCCCGGCGTCATGGCCAACAGCCCGGCCAGTCGCAGTTACAGCGGCGGCTTTATGAGCAGCCTGATGCTCAAGGATCTGGGGCTGGCGCGCGACAGCGCTCATGCGTCTCATGCCGATACGCCGCTTGGCACGCTGGCGTATACGCTATTTGAAAAACATGTGGCATCCGGTCATGGTGCAGAAGACTTTTCCAGCATCCAGCAGCGCTACTGCTAAGGTCAATACCCGGCGAAATTTATAGCGGCAATACGGGTGGAAGCGTGCAAATTGCCCGTCTATGCTGAACAAGTCGACAGGCGGCGCAGCTTTATGCCGCCTGTGCGCTGATATCGTCATTGAATACACCCGGGTCTATCCAGCAAGCCGGGTATTTACCTAGTTCAGGAGATGTTCACTATGGCTCGCCAGATTACCAACCAGATTTGCATGGTTCGTCCGGTTTCTTTCTATTTCAACGAGGAAACGGCTGCCAACGACTTCTATCAGCACAACCTGGGTGAAAAACGCGACATCGTGCAGGCCAAGGCGCTGATCGAATTCGACAATATGGTGGCCCTGCTCGAAAGCAAGGGCATTACCGTGCATGTCCTGCAGGACGACAACCAACTGTGCGAAACGCCAGACAGCATTTTCCCCAACAACTGGTTCGTGTCGCAGGAAGGCGGCAAGCTGGCACTGTGCCCGATGTTTGCCCATGACCGCCGTACCGAGCGCATCAAGTTCCTGGGCCGCCTGATCGAATCCATCGGCCTGGCGCATGTCGAATTGACCAACTACACGCAGTACGAAGAAAAGAACCAGTTCCTCGAAGGCACCGGCGCCATGGTGCTGGACCGCGTCAACCGCAAAGCCTATTGCTGCCTGTCGGTACGCGCCGACGAGACGCTGTTCCGCCAGTTCTGCGCCGACAACGACTTCAAGCCAGTTGCCTTTCACGCCTTCCAGACCTACCAGAACCGCCGCGCCGCCATCTACCACACCAATGTGATGATGGGTCTGGGCGAAAAATTCGCCGTGATCTGCCTGTCCTCCATCGACGACCCCGCCGAGCGCGCGATGGTGGTCAAGGAACTGGAAGAAAACGGCAAGGAAATCATTGATGTAAGCGAAGAGCAGATCAACCACTTCGCCGGCAACGAGATCGAACTGGAAGGCACCGGCGGCAAGCGTTATACGGTGATGACCAAGGCAACCTACGACTGCCTGACGGCCGAACAGCGGGCCGTGATCGAAAAAAGCAGCGAAATCATCTCTCCGGATGTGAAGACCATCGAAACCTATGGCGGTGGCTCGGTGCGCTGCATGATTTCCGAACTCTTTATCTGAATGGATAGCGGCTTCGTGCAATAACAGACATGCCGGGCGCTACGTACACTTGCGTACCACCCGGCATTTGAGCGTTTAGAAGCGCTCGCCCATCATCAGATAGCGCCACTGCCCCTCTTCCAGATGCCCCAGGGCAATGCGGCCGATACGCTGGCGCTTAACCATCTGTATCTTGAGACCGGCTTCATCCAGCAAGCGATGGACCAGATATTCGCGATTCTCGCGCAAGACCAGACGTAGCTGCCGCCCGCCCTGACGACTGGCCTTGAATGGTAGCAAGGGGCCATCGTCCAGTTCGCGTATGGAATTCAGACGCATCAGTGCCGCTTCATCCAGCCCGCCATCCACCCATACCAAGTACTCTTGCTCGTAATCGCGCGCATCCCGCGTTAAGCGGTTAGCCAACGCATCGTCCTGCGTTAGCACCATCAAGCCGCTGCTGTCCGCATCCAGCCAGCCAGCTTCTTGCAAA
>NZ_RJTZ01000009.1:0-54598 GCF_024343515.1 Aquitalea sp. S1-19
CATGGTCACAGAAGCGCGTGCCCGTGGTCTGGATGTGACGATGTACAGCGGGGTGTCTGATTCAGCCGATGCGTGGATGCCGGCAACGGATTTTGATGCCGATGACGCACATCATGCATCGCTATCGGGTTTTGACTATGTACCGGCTGCTGACGTTTTCGGTCACGCGCAGCCGGGGGCGCAGTTGCTCCCACGCAGTCAGGAGTCGGTCACGCATTTTGCCCCTGTTTTTTCTGCGCCTTGATGGGTTCGTATAATGTACATTATGTAAAATAACATACACCACGCAGCTAAAGTACAAACACGCCATATCCCACCCTGGTAGTCAGCATGATGTGCGCTTGTGCAACACTTTTTCGAGTGAATGCTCGGCGTCCTTGTTTTGCTTGTCTGTTTTCAGCATGCTGCAGTAATGCAATGCATGTACTTTGATAAAACAAAATAAAGGAGACAATCATGAACAAGCGTATTGCACTGGTCACTGGCGGTATGGGAGGCATCGGTTCGGCTATTTGCCGTGCCCTGGCCGATGCGGGACATACCGTTGTGACTACCTATAGCAAGCCCGGCAAGGAAAGCGCCTGGCTTGCCGACATGAAAAATGGCGGTTACGACTTTCACGCCTTCCAGTGTGATGTAACCGATTTTGATGCTTGCCAGGATTTGGTGGCAGCCATTACCGCTGAAATTGGTGCCATTGATGTGGTGGTCAATAATGCCGGGATTACCCGTGATGCTTCGTTCCGCAAAATGAGCAAGCAGGATTGGGATGCGGTGCTGCGTACCAATCTGGACTCGGTTTTCAATACGGCCAAGCCGACGGTTGATGGCATGATGGAGCGTGGCTGGGGTCGTATTATCAGTATTTCGTCCATTAACGGTCAGAAAGGCCAGTTTGGTCAAACCAACTATTGTTCGGCCAAGGCAGGCATGCATGGTTTTACCATGGCGCTAGCGCAAGAGGTTGCGCGTAAAGGTGTCACGGTTAATACGATTTCTCCGGGTTATATCGGTACCGATATGGTGATGGCGGTGCCTGAGGAGGTGCGTAGCAAGATCATTGCACAAATACCTGTGGGCCGTCTGGGTAAGCCTGAGGAAATTGCCAGTCTGGTCGCCTATCTCGCTTCCGACGCGGCCGCCTTCATTACCGGCGCTGATTTTGCCATCAATGGCGGACAGCACATGATGTAATGCCGGACAGTCCCGCTGCCAAGTGAATGCCCGCCCATGTGGCGGGTGTTCTTTTTTGCATGTTCCGGTTAGGCTGACCGTTTCGTAAATGTGCCGGGTGAAAAAATGTCATATCAAGTTGCCGTGTCTGGTGGTGATAAAGCTCAACGTTATGCGGAGTTATTGCCACAGTTGCAGGCTTTGATTGCCTCCGAACAGGATCAGATTGCCACGCTTGCTAATGTATCTGCAGCTTTAAATGCCTGTTTCGATTGGCTTTGGGTCGGTTTTTATCTGGTTAAGGGGCCGCAGTTGGTGCTTGGGCCATTTCAGGGACCAGTAGCGTGTACCCGCATTGGTTTTGGCAAAGGGGTATGTGGTGCAGCCTGGCAGCAAGGCCGCACCCTGCTGGTTCAGGATGTAGATTCTTTTCCTGGCCATATTGCATGCTCTTCGTTGGCCAGATCCGAAGTCGTAGTGCCGGTCTTTGATAGCCAAGGCGTGGTGAAGGCCGTTCTGGATATCGACTCAAGCCGGTTGGGCGAATATGACGAGGTTGATCGCGCCGCACTTGAGCAATTGGCCGCCTGGCTGACACCACTATTCGACTAAGGCGTAATTAGCCGATCAGCGCCTTGTGTAAATAGTCGTAGCGTTCAGCTTCGGTCAATAGACTCAGTGTCTCTCCTTGTGTAGTGACGAGCATGGTCAGGCGCGCGACGATGCGCTCTTCTTGTGCGGCGACCGCGCCATGGGCCTGGGCCAAATCGCCGGATAGTTGCAGCACCTTTTCGGATACGGCCCTGCCCTGCTCTTTTTCCGCCTGCAAAGCCGCTTCAAGTTCGTCGCGGCGCTCGGTCAGCCCTTCGAGTTTGGCCTTTATATGGCCTATCTCACGTTCGCGCCCAGCCAGGCGTTCTTGCCATAGGGCTTCTATTCTTGCTGTTTCCTGTCGTGCCTGTTGTGTTTCGTTTTCCTGTCGTTGCCTCTCCTGCTGCATTTGTTTGCGCTCTTCTTCTATCTGCTCATACAGCCTGATGCGCAAGCCCTCAAGGCGCTCATAAGCTAGCGCCTCGCGTTTTTCGGCTTCGGCTCTGACTTCTTGTAACTGTCGCTTGGTTTCTTCTTCTGCTTCGAGCAGCTTGGCGGTCATCTGCGTCTCGGTCGCAATAATTTTCGCCTCGGCGTGGCTTAGTTTTTCGGCAAGCTGTTTATACAGTTCTTGCTGCTGCTGCCTGGCCTGTGTTTCGGTCTGCAAGGCAGAAGCAGTTTCTGCCAGCCGCTTTTCTCCGAGTTCAAGTGCCTGTGCTTGCTCGGTGAGTAAGGTAAGCCTGTTTTCTGCTAGTTGCTGTGCGGTTTGCAATTGTGTCTGCAACTGTACACGCTCGGTCACGATTTCGGCACGCATGGCGTCCAGTGCATTTTCAGCGTGCTCGCAAGCTTGTTGCCAGACGACTTCAAACGCTTCTGATAGTGCCAAAGGCAAGTCCGGCCGCCGTGCCGAAGTGGCCATTTTCGCGAGGAACTCTTGCCGCCACAGTTTGAGGGTGTTGTTGATGGTGGTGTTGGAGCCGCTGCCTAATCGAGCCCTGACCTCGACCACGGTTGGCCAAATGCCTTCTGCCAGTAGTTCGAATGCTGCCGTGCGTATACGGGCGTAAATATCTTCAGCCATGGTTTGCTTTCGGTTGGTGTTTATGGCGGTATTTTACCATGTAAAATTATTACGTAATACATGAAATACAAAATCGTAAGACTATTATTTTTCCGATAATTATACTTATCGGAATTTTTTACTGGCCACAGATGAAAATTTGGACCCATACACAGGGCAAGGTAATTTTTAACCTAAGTCCTGGCCGATATAGGTCAAGACCCAGATAAAATCGCCCATACGCATCACGTGCACACACCTTTAACGGAGTTCTCATGTCCAACTCGTCTTATGCCGCGCTAGTGGCCAGCTTTACCCGGCTTTACCGTTACCAGCATCTGGCGGCGATGGTCGGCTGGGATCAGGCGGCCATGATGCCGGCCAAGGGCAACGAGGCACGTGGTGCAGCCATGGCCGAGTTGCAGGTCTTGATGCACCGCACGCTGACTGACCCTACTCTCAAAACGCTATTAAAAGGGGCCGAGACGGAAGCTGCCGATAACGCGACCCGCGCATCGCTGCGTGAAATGAAGCGGGTATGGCAGCAGGCCAACTTGCTGCCCGAGCGTCTGGTGGAGGCGTCCAGTCTCGCCGGCTCGCGTTGTGAGCACGGCTGGCGTACACAGCGTTCCGCGAACGACTGGGCAGGTTTTTTGCAAAACTTCCGTCCCGTCGTCGAATGCGCACGGGAAAAAGCGCAGCGTCTGGCTGATTCCAGTGGGCTGACGCCTTACGACGCGCTACTTGAGCAGTTCGAGCCTGGCATGCATAGCGCGCAACTCACACACATCTTCGGCGAGGTCAAAAGCTGGCTACCGGGCCTGATTCGTCAGGTGATGGACAAGCAGTCCGGTGAAGTCACGCTAAGCCCTGACGGTCCTTTTCCCGTCGCTGCCCAGCGCGCGCTGGGGCTGGAAATCATGGATTTGCTGGGTTTCGATTTTGACGCCGGCCGGCTGGACATTTCCCTGCATCCGTTTTGTGGCGGGGTGGCCGAGGATGTGCGCATTACCACGCGCTATCGTGAAGACGATTTTATGCAGAGCATGATGGGCATCGTGCACGAAACCGGTCACGCCTGTTACGAGCAGCACCTGCCCCGAGACTTGGTCCACCTTCCGGTCGGGCAGGCGCGCTCGATGGGGATACACGAAAGCCAGAGTCTGGCCTTTGAAATGCAACTGGGGCGCAGTCCGGCATTTCTCGAGCTGATCACGCCGCTGGTGAAAAAGCACCTGGGCGATCAGGCGGCGCTGGATAACGCCAACCTTGCCCGGCTCTATAGCCGGGTCAAACCCGGGCTGATCCGCGTCGATGCCGACGAGTTGACCTACCCCGCGCACATCATCCTGCGTTTCGAGATCGAGGCGGCGCTGATTGCCGGCGAAATCGAGGCAGAGGACATTCCGGCACTATGGGATGAAAAAATGCTGGCTGCGCTTGACCTGGACACGCGCGGCAACTATCGCGACGGCTGCTTGCAGGATATTCACTGGACCGACGGCAGTTTCGGTTACTTCCCCAGCTATACGCTGGGCGCGATGTACGCCGCACAGTATTTTGCCACCCTGCGCCGGGACACCCCCGAGCTGGAAACGCACATCCGCACCGGCAATCTGGCTCCGGTCACGGACTGGCTGGATCGCCACATCTGGCAACAGGGCAGCTTACTGGAAACGCCGGCGCTAATTCTGCAAGCTAGCGGCGAGGCGCTGAACCCGGCGTATCTGCGCGCACATCTGGAACAACGTTATCTGGCAGACAGCCAGTAAACCATTCGGGTAAACTGCCGGCCAAAGCATACATAAAAGAGAAACGCATCATGTTCATCAAGGCTTTACGTGTAGGGCTGGGGCAGCTGATTGTCGGCATCGACTTTCTGACCCGCCCACGCAAACTCAAACGCAGCGCGGCCGAGCAGGCCGATGTTGACGCCGCTACGGCGTCGCTCGCACTTTACCAGTTCCACGCCTGCCCGTTCTGCGTCAAGACGCGGCGCACCTTGCACCGGCTGAACCTGAATGTCGAGCTGCTCGATGCAAAAAACGATGCAACTGCGCGCTCGCGCCTGCAAAGTGAAGGCGGCAAGGTGCAGGTGCCGTGTTTACGTATAGAAGAAGGCGGAAAGACGCGCTGGCTGTATGAATCCAAAGCCATCATCGCCTATCTGGAACAGCGTTTTGATCCGGCTCTCGCCAAACAAACGGCCTGATCGCAGCGCGCCTGCCCATACTTGCGGGCAGGCGCTTGTTACACTACAGCACTGCCCCCCCCGCTTAAGCCTCATAGCATACCGGTTTTGTTTTAGCATCCTCTGCTACTTGTAACGTTCCGGTTTATATTGATGTCCCGATCCCTGCCCCTTGCCCTGTTTTGCATCAGCTTGTCAGCGCTACCGGCCCAGGCTGCCAGCTGTTTTCTGGTTCAGGATAGCCGGGGTAAAACCGTCAGCCGTCAGGGCGAATGCAGCACCCGCATGTCGCCCGCCTCCACTTTCAAGATTCCGTTAAGCCTGATGGGCTACGACAGCGGATTTTTGCGAACTGCGACGCTGCCTGCATTGCCTTACAACGGCAAGGACAGAGCCTTTTTGCCAGAGTGGGCGCAAACGACCACGCCCGCCCACTGGATGCGCTATTCGGTGGTGTGGTATTCGCAACGGCTGACGCAAAGTCTGGGGATGGATAAATTCCAGCGCTATGTCGATGCTTTTGCATACGGCAACCGCGATCTTGGCGGCAATCTAGGCAAGCATGATGGCCTGACCCAGTCATGGCTGGGTTCTTCGCTGGCCATCAGCCCCGACGAGCAGGCGGCCTTCCTCACCAGACTGGTCAAGCACGAACTGCCGGTGTCGGATGAAGCTTACCGCTACACGCGTGACATTCTCCGCTTGCCCGATATGGATGGCTGGCAGATTTATGGCAAGACAGGCAATGCCAGCCGGCTCTCGGCGCGTGGCGAAAAACTGCAGACCGGCTGGTTTGTCGGCTGGGCCAGCAAGGGCGGGCGCACGCTGGTCTTTGTGTCCAACCTCCATGACGAAGCGCCCAGCACCACATTCGCTTCGCAACGCGCCAAGGCCATCTTGCTGGAAAAACTGCCTGCGCTATTGCAACAAGCAACACACTAAGCACAGATAAAGAAAAGAGCCCGGACGTCCACATGCGTCCGGGCTCTTTGGCTGTTCCACCTGGCGGTTAGCTGCCAGTACCGCCTATGGTCAGCCCGCCATCTATACGCAGTGTTGGCTGGCCTACGCCTACCGGCACGCTCTGCCCTTCTTTGCCGCAGACGCCAACGCCGGTATCCAGCGCCAGGTCATGGCCTATCATGCTGACCTGGGTCAGTACATCGGGGCCATTGCCGATCAGCGTTGCGCCCTTGACCGGGTAAGCGAGTTTTCCGTTTTCGATTTTCCATGCTTCGGACGCGGAAAACACGAATTTGCCGCTGGTGATGTCGACCTGGCCACCACCGAAATTTACCGCATACAGACCATCCTTGACCGAGGCGATGATCTCTTCCGGATCATGCTGGCCGGCCAGCATGTAAGTGTTGGTCATGCGCGGCATCGGGATATGGGCGTAGGATTCGCGCCGGCCGTTGCCGGTGGCCGCCATCCCCATCAGGCGCGCATTCATCGCGTCCTGCATATAGCCCTTGAGTATGCCGTCTTTGATCAGGGTGGTGCATTGTGTCAGCTCTCCCTCATCATCGACCGATAGCGAACCGCGACGTCCGGCAAGCGTGCCATCGTCGACAATGGTCACGCCTTTGGCGGCGACCCGCTCGCCTATGCGCCCGGAGAAAGCCGACGTGCCCTTGCGGTTAAAGTCGCCCTCAAGGCCGTGACCGATGGCTTCATGCAGCAAGACACCGGGCCAGCCTGCGCCCAGCACCACAGTCATCTGGCCTGCCGGTGCCGCCTGCGCTTTCAGATTGGTGGTGGCTTCTTTGACCGCGCGTTCGACATAGCCGGTCACGATCTCGTCGGTAAAGTAGGTCAGATCGAAGCGCCCGCCGCCACCGGCGCCGGCCTGCTCGCGCCGGCCGTTTTCTTCGACAATCACCATCACCGATACGCGGCACAAGGGGCGCACATCGGCGGCACGCACGCCATCGGCACGGGCAAGATAGATCACATCGTATTCGGAGGCGACGCTGGCCATCACCTGGATAATGCGCGGGTCGCGGGCGCGGGCGATGCGCTCGATGCGGTGCAGCAACTCGACCTTGGCCGCCGCTTCCAGACTGTGGCAAGGGTCGATAGCGGGATAAAGCGCCGCGCCTGTCGTGATGCGCGGCGTTTCAACCTTGATTTGCCCTTCCCCGCCGCCCGCACCGATGGCGCGTACGGTGTCGGCGGCGCGCGCAAGGGACGCCGCGCTGATTTCGTCGGCATAAGCGAAGGCGGTCTTTTCGCCGGAGACGGCACGTACTCCGACCCCTTGGTCGATGCTGAAACTGCCGGCCTTGACGATGCCTTCTTCCAGACTCCACGCCTCGTTGCGGGTGTACTGAAAATACAGGTCGGCATAGTCGACGCCATGGCCTTGCATGCGGCCGAAAGTGGCGTCCAGCACAGATTCGCTGATCCCGCCCGGGGATAGCAGCAGCGTATCGGCTGCCTGATGGGTTGTTTGGTTCATTGTGTTCACTCTCAGGCTAATGTGCGGTGCGCCAGCGCCGGCAAACGGCTGCGCACCGACTGGATCAGTTTGGGGTCGAGATCGGCCAGTACCAGGCCCTCGCCTTCGGGCAGCTCGGCCAGAATGCGCCCCCACGGGTCGATAATCATGCTGTGGCCATGGGTGCGCCGGCCATTTTCATGCAGCCCGCCCTGGGCGGATGCAAGCAGATAACACTGGTTCTCGATGGCACGCGCACGCAGCAGGGTTTCCCAATGCGCTTCGCCGGTGATGGCGGTAAATGCAGCAGGCAGCAGCAAGAGATCAAATGGCGCCAGCATGCGAAACTGCTCGGGAAAACGCAGATCGTAACAGATACCGAAAGCGACGTCGGCCAGAGGCGTGGCCACTTTAAGCGGCTGGCTGCCCGGCGCGATGGTATCGGCCTCGGCATAGCGCTCGCCAAGGCCGGAAAAGCCGAACAGATGAATCTTGTCGTAACGCGCCACCTGCACTCCATCGGGGTTGAACAGCAGGCAACTGTTGTACACCTTGTCAGGATCCGGACATTGCAAGGGCAGCGTGCCGGCACATAGCCACACGCTATTGTCGCGCGCCATGCGCGCCAAGACATCCTGCAGGGGGCCGTTACCGGCTTGTTCGGCCAGCGCAAGCTTGTCGCGCTCGTTTTGCCCCATCAGACAGAAGTATTCGGGCAACACCACCAAAGCCGCGCCAGCGGCAGCTGCCTCCTGTACCCAGTGGCGGGCACGGTCAAGGTTGGCGGCAACCGAGGTGCCGGACACCATTTGTACGGCGGCTGCACGGAATGTTTGCAAAGCGCGGATCCTTGTCACGGGTTAGGGTTAGGAGCGTTCGGCTTACGCAGCGGCGTCTGCATCCGTTTGACTACCGGGTCATTCAGCGAACCTTTGACGCTATAGCTGAATGAAAACAAGCGGCCTATCGGGTTGCCAAGCGCCGTTTCGGCGGCCAGCGTCGCCAGGCCGACCACCGGGTTAAGCATGACGGCACCGGCAGCCAGTGCCACGCCTTGCGACAGCTTGGGCGTGACCGTGACCTCCAGCGACTGGCTATCCCGCGGCAGATCCACCTGCCCCGATAGCAAGATCTTGGCTGCCGTACTGTCCAGATTGATGGCGCTGCTCTCGAAAATACCGTTGATCACGGCCACATTGCCATGGATGCGGTCAAAGGCGAAGCCTTTGCCGAATACCGATGCAAAATCCAGCTGCAATAAGCGCCCGACAGATTGCAGCGACAAAACGCTTAGCAGTCGCGCCGCTTGCGAGTCGACACTGGCAAAACGGCCGTCTTTCACGTCGAGGCTAAGCGAGCCGGATATTTTTTCTTCGTTAAACTGAGTCAGCATGCCCGGCCAAGACAGCGCCCCGCTTAAAGAGCCAGATCCGCCCAGGATCGCGCCGGGAAAACCGAAACGGCCAAGGAATGCACCCAGATTGCCGGAATTAAACGCCAGCCTGATGGCGGTGCGCGAACCGCCCAGCGCATCCACCCCGCTGATCTGCAAGCTGCCATCAACCGAGGTGAGCGCAACTTTGTCTAGTTGCCAAAATCCCTTGCCGCTATTGATTTCTGCCGTCAGACGCCCCAGGTCCCGTGCGCGGTACTGCAAACTTGCGGCATCCAGGTTGATATGCATGCCACGGGGCGCGCTGTTCGCCTGGGGAGTAGCCAGCGTTGAAGACGGCGCTGGCACGACTTCGGGCAGCGGCAATTTGAGATATTCCAGCTGTGCATTTACGGTGCGCGCATCCGGCAAATAGCTGGCCGAACCGGCAAGATAACGGTTTTGCACACTCGCCCGGGCCATTTTTCCGTTGGCCTGCCCGTTAAGGGCCACCTCTCCCCATGGCCGTCCGGCCAGCATCAGCTGCGGTGTACTCAGGCTAAAAAACAGGGGCCAGGGCGGCATGTGGGCGGATGCGGCGCCGGGGCTGGCCTGTGGCCCTGCCAGTGCTGCCAGCCATTGATCCGCATCCAGTTGTGCAGCAGATAGCGCCAGAGCCAGACCCTGCGCCGGCAAGGCCGGCGCTTTAGTGCCGACGCCGACACTGGCCGTTTGCAAGTTTCCATCGCGGGTCAGTAGAACCCGACCCGAGGCATGGCCAGTCAGCGTCCAGTCTATTTGCGCGCCTTTGCCTTGCATGCCTGGCTTCAGCGCAAGGCTGAGCGGCCAACGCTCCAGCGTTGTTTTATGCGCCGGTGCCGGAGCCTGTATTTCGGAGCCTGTCAGCGAGCTATTAACCTGCAGCCCCAGGAAATCACCATTTTGCAGACTGAAAGCGATGTCCAGCGGGGTGACACCACGGGCAAAGGGTGCCAGCACCGGCAGATAAAAGTCCAGCACCCGGCGGATGTCGGCATCGCCTTGCAAGTTAAAGCGCGACAAACCCTGCTTGCTGGTATCGCCTTGCAGGCGCATGCGCTGCCCCAGAACCGACAGCGCCAGGCCCGATGTAGACGCACCGTACTCGCTAAACAGCAAGGTGCCGTTGACCGTATCCAGTGCAGGTATGGGCAAACTGGTAAAGCGCAAAGGATTGCCATTGAAAGCCAGTTTCCCCGCAACCGTTGTTTTTTCCGGGGTATCCAGCGGCACACGGATTTTAAGCCCCAGGCTGGCCGGTCCGCCAGCCTTGATGTCGCTAAGAAAACCATCCAGATAGCCATTAACCGGGCTGGCCTTGCTGTAGTCGAGCATGGTCTGCAGCGGCGCACTGACCTGCCCGTCTATATCGACGGCGGCAGGCACGCTATACAAATCCTTCAACTCGACTTTGACCTGCGACAGGCGCGCGCCTTGGGTCACGGCATCATCTGCCGTGACGCGAACCCCGTCGTTACTCAACACCAGCTTGCCATTGATGGCCGAAATTTCCGGCCAGTCCGGTGCAAAGCGCAAGGCGGCCTGCTTCAGGCTGGCGTCCAGGTCAAAACTGCCGCCCTTGCCATAGGGGAAGGGAAAAGCACGCAGATCACCTTTTAGCATGGCTTTGACTTCGCGCCCTGTGCCTGCACTTAAAGAGGTCTGTAGCCACGACAGCGTTTCTTTGCCCAAGCTGTCCGGCAAATAGCGCACTACGCGCACCAGCGGCACTTCAGGCACGGCCGCTTTCAAGTCGGCAAGCAGTGCACCATCGGGGTGAATCTGCAGCGTGCCATCCACTTGACCACTAAAGTCTTCCGTGGCCAGATCAAACGCCGGCAGGGTGACTTGCCAGAATCCCTTGGCCGTACGTGCCCATGTCAGCGTGCCCTTGGCCTGTTTCAGTTGCCATGGATAGGCAAACAGCTCGGGTGCGTCAATCTTGACCCCTTTGCCATTGAGCGTGAGCTCACCTCCGGCCTCACTCAAGGCCACTTTCCCGGCAAAGCCGCCGGCGACACCGGGAAAAGCACCGAAAGTATGCCAGCCCAGATTGTCGAACTGTCCGCTGGCATGGAAGCCCGAAGGTTTTTCTACGCGGCCTTGCCAGCTGGCCGACACATCATTCAACACCCCATGCAGCGCCGCCTCGCGCCATGGCTTTTCCGGCATCAGGCCGGCGGCAATCAAAATGGGCAGCAAGGGCGCAAGGTCGGTGCGGCTGACGCTGACCTTGCCGCCACCCTGATCCGACCAGCTCGCCTCGATACGGCTATCGCTAAACAGCGCGCCTTTTTGCGTCTGCAAAAACAGCTTGTCGGCAAAAAGCCGGTTATTGCCATCGCCCTCGCGCTGATATTTCACCCGCCCGGCGATACGCGGTAAGGCCAGCGGTGTGGCGGCACGCTCGGCGAGTTCTGCCTGTTCGACCAGGCCTTCGGCTTCCAGCGTATCGATATGCCCGCCGGAGAAAGTCAGTGCGGCATTGAAGTTGGCCTTGCCCTTGGGCAGCAAGGCCGTCTTGGGTGCGTAGCGCTCCCACCAGGCAAAAGCGCCATCACGCGCCATCATCGTGGCCTTGCCCTGCCATGAGCGCCAGGCTTTGATATCGTCGCCGCTCCAGTCGGCGCTTACACGGAAACTACCGAGAAAGCGGCTGTCCGGCCGGCCGTCCAGTACCAGGCGATGGCCGAACAGGCCACGGCTAAGAGCCAGATTGGCATCTTTGATCGTGAGCGGTGCCACATCGACCAGCTCATCGCGCCATCTGAGTTCGGTACGGTTGATGGCAATTTCAGGCTGGGTCAGCAGCCAGTTGGCAAGTTCCCCGTCACTATGGCTGCTATCCCCTTGCGACAAATCAAAGCCGTTTAACAGGATGTGGCCGTTGCTCTGGCGCAACAGGCTAAGCTTGACGCCGCTGACACGAATCTGGGAGAAACGCAGTGAGCCTTGCCATAGCGAGGACCAGGATGGCGTCAGCGTGACCTGCTCAAGGCTCAGCGCATGCCCAACGGGGTTGGCAATGGTAAAGCCACTGAGTGTGACGGTCGGGGTCAGAGCCTGCCATTGGGTCGCCAGGCCTTTGATTGAGACTTGACGCCCGATCAGGCGCGAGGCTTCACGCGCCAAATCATCGCGTACCGTGGGCAAGTTGGGTTTAAGCCAGAACTGCCAGGCCAGCACCAAAGCAACGAGTATCAGCAGCCATAGGGCAAAAACAGCCGCAAGAATGCGGCCCGCCCACACCAGCGTGCGCCGAACCGGAATGCCCCCTAGACGCAGAAGCCAGTGTTTGCCCGTTTCGGGCTGGGGAGGGGTAGAATTATCTTTCACGATCTTGTCATCGTTTGGAACCCGTATTATGCCAGTTACTGACATTGCCTATGCACGCTCTTTTAGCTTTTATCTGGAGCGCCTGTTTCAGGCTAGACCGCAAAGGCTGGAAGAGCTTGCCTTACACCAGCATCTGCCCTTTGATTTGGCCCAGATGCAGGCCTTTGCCGATTGGGACACTCTGATCGAGCCGGACGCTCTGATGCCTGCGCTGCGCCATTTACGCCAGGCGGTGATGGCGCGGCTGATCTGCCGCGACCTGGCAGGACACGCGCCATTGGAAGAAGTCGTCTCCACCATCAGCACACTGGCCGAGTTTGCCGTGCAGCGCGGTCTGATCGCTGCGCGTCACTCTCTCGCGCCTTTCGGTGAGGCCATTGGCGAGGAAAGTGGCGAGGTGCAGGAGTTGATCGTGATCGCCATGGGCAAGCTCGGCGGCAAGGAGCTGAATGTCTCGTCCGATATCGACCTGATCTTTGTCTATCCGGAAGACGGCGACACCAATGGCGCGCGCAGCCTGTCCAATCATGAGTACTTTACCCGCCTGGGTAAGCAGCTGATCCGCATCATCAGCGAGCCTGGCGCCGATGGCCTGGTGTTTCGCGTCGATATGCGCCTGCGTCCTTACGGCGACTCCGGTCCTCTGGTCATGAGCTTTGCCGCGCTGGAAAACTACCTGCTGACCCAGGGGCGCGAATGGGAACGCTATGCCTGGATCAAGGCGCGGGCCCTCAGTGGCGATGCCGCTGCCCTTTGGGATCTGGTGCGCCCTTTTGTTTACCGCAAATATCTCGATTACGGCGCCTATGGCGCCATGCGCGAGCTGCATGCCCAGATACGGCGCGAAGTGGCACGGCGCGATATGGCGGCAAATATCAAGCTGGGCCCCGGCGGCATCCGCGAAGTCGAGTTCATTGCCCAGGTCTTTCAGCTGATACGGGGCGGGCGGGAAAAGAGCCTGCAACTGCGCGGCACCCGTGCGACGCTGGGGCAGCTCAAAGCGCTGCATCTGATGGAGGATGGCGCCATTGACGAGCTGCAACAGGCTTATGCCTTTTTGCGCAAGCTTGAACACCACTTGCAATACACAGACGATCAGCAGACACAAACCCTGCCTACCAGTGACGAAGCGTGTGCCAGCCTCGCCCACAGCATGGGCTTTAAAGACTGGCCTGCCTTTATGAATGCGCTCAATCTCGAGCGCCGCCATGTCACCCGCCATTTCGAGCAAGTATTTTTCCTGCCGGCCGAGGATACGCAAATCCATCCGCTGGCCGATTTGTGGCGCGACATTCTGGAACCGTCCAGCCATAGCGCCGAACGGCTGGCCGCGCTGGGTTATACCGAAGCGGATGCGGTGGCGCGCCAACTGGCTGCCATTGCCTCCAGTCAGCGTTATTTGCAGATGCCCGAGCGCAGCCAGCGCAAGTTCAATGCGCTGATACCGCCTTTGATCGAAGTGGCCAGCCATCAAACTGGGCCAGACGCGACCCTGAGCCGCATTCTGGCGCTACTTGAAGCCATCAGCCGGCGCGCATCCTACCTTGCGCTATTAAGCGAATACCCGCAGACGCTGCAACGATTGGCTACGCTGTGTTCGGCCAGCGCATGGGTGTCGGCCTATCTGACGCGCCACCCTATTTTGCTGGATGAGTTGCTGGACGCGCGCGTGCTGTATGCCACCCCCGACTGGCCGCAACTGGCGGTGCAGCTGGAAAGCCAGCTTGCAGCATGCGAGGGCGACGCCGAAGGCAAGATGGATGCCTTGCGCCATTTCCAGCATGCACAGGTATTCCGTCTGGTGGCGCAGGACATTGCCGGCATGTGGACACTGGAAGCCTTGTCGGATGAGCTGTCACGTCTGGCCGACCTGGTCTTGGCGGCCACCTTGCGTCATGCCTGGCTGGATATCGCCAAACGCCACACCGAGACTCCGCGCTTTGCCATCATCGGCTACGGCAAGCTGGGCGGAAAAGAACTGGGCTATGTCTCCGATCTCGACATTATTTTCCTCTACGAGGACGAACACCCGGACGCGCCCGAACTGTATGCGCGCCTGGCGCGCAAGATGTCGACCTGGCTGACCAGTACCACCAGCGCCGGCGTGCTGTACGACATTGATTTGCGGCTGCGTCCCAATGGCCAGAGTGGCCTCCTGGTGAGTACCGTGTCGGCCTTTGCCAGCTACCAGACTCAGCAAGCCTGGGTATGGGAGCATCAGGCGCTGACCCGGGCGCGCTTTGTGGCCGGCGATGCCACGATTGGCGAAGCATTCGACACCATACGGCGCGATGTATTGATGCAAAAACGCGATCTTGCCGTGCTGAAGCAGGAAGTGGTGGACATGCGTCAGCGCATGCTGGAGACCCACCCTGCGCGCGAAGAAGATATCAAGCATGCGCGCGGCGGCATCATCGACGCCGAATTCATTATCCAGGCGCTGATTCTGGGCCATGCCCACGCCTTGCCCGCGCTCACAGCCAATACCGGCACCATTGCGCTATTGGCCGTGGCGGCCGAAGCCGGGTTGATTGATCCGACGCTGGCACGCAAGGCGCAGGATGCCTACCGCCATTACCGCCGCCTGCAACACGCCGCACGGCTCAACGACAAGGGCGGCGTACCCTTGAGTGCCGAATTGCTAAGCGACTATCAGGCTGTGCGCACCCTGTGGCAAGCCGTATTCGGCCAGACCATCTGAAACAGCAAGCGGCCTGAAACGCCGCCTTTTGGCTTGCACGTGCATTGCACGGTATACTCGCCGCAACAAGACAAACAACACTGAAGAAGAAGCCCTGCTATGGAACTGACAGAAAATACCCGCCGCGTGATTGAAGTGACTGCGACCGACCTGCCGCTGGCATGCCCCATGCCCGATATGGTGAAGTGGAATTCACATCCGCGCGTCTTTTTGCCCATCGTCAAAAACGGCGGTGAAGCCTTGTGCCCTTACTGCGGCACCCATTACCAACTGACAGGCCCGGTCAGCGCCCATCACTAAGCCTGTTTACCGGCCTGATCCTCAAGGTGCGTCCGGCGCACCTTTTTTGCTTACCCGAACATGAAAAAAATTCTGGTCATCGGCCCCTCGTGGGTTGGCGACGGTGTGATGGCCCAGCCACTTTATCGCCGTCTGCTTGAACGCAACCCTGGTGCCGAGGTGCATGTTTTCGCCCCGGCCTGGACACTGCCGCTACTGGCGCGTATGCCCGAGGTCAGCCGCGCTCACCTGAACCCCTTCGGTCACGGACAGTTGCAACTGGGTGAGCGCTGGCGCACGGCGCGGGCTTTGGCGCGGGAAAAATTCGACCAGGCGGTGATTCTGCCCGGCTCGCTCAAGTCTGCCCTGATCCCCTTTATGGCCGGCATTCCCCTGCGCACCGGCTTTACCGGTGAAATGCGCTATGGTCTGGTCAACGACAGGCGCGAACTGGACGAAAAAGCCCTGCCGATGATGATAGAGCGCTTTTGCGCGCTCGCTGAAGCGCCCGGTGTCGCCCCAGCCTTGCCAATTGCCCACCCCAAGCTTTGCGTCAACCGGGATGCAGGGCAAGCGACGGCAACGCGACTGGGGCTGGACTTGTCACGTCCGGTAGTGGTGATGTGCCCCGGCGCCGAATACGGCCCGGCCAAACGCTGGCCGGCCCGCCATTTTGCCGCCCTGTCGCGCGCCTTTGCCGATGCTGGCTGGAATGTCTGGCTGTTCGGCTCGAACAAGGATGCCGAAATCGGCCAGGCCATCAGCGAGCAAGCCGGCGGCAGCGCCATCAATCTGTGCGGGGCGACCAATCTGGAAGAAGCCATCGACTTGATGGGCTTCGCTTCGCTTGCCGTGTGCAACGACTCGGGGCTGATGCATATTGCTGCCGCGCTGGAGTTGCCGCTGGTGGCGCTGTATGGCTCGTCCAGCCCCGGCTTCACCCCGCCCTTGTCCGACAAGTCGGCGATTGTCTCGCTCAATCTGGATTGCAGCCCCTGCTTCGAACGCGTCTGCCCCTTGCGGCACACCGACTGTCTGGAAAAAATGCAGCCGGAGCGGGTCTGGCAGGCGGCACAAACCCTGTTGCAACGCTTTACGCCGGAGCACAGGCATGAGTCTTGAACCCAATAGCCGGCGCATGGAACTGGTGCGCATTGCCGCGCGCCTGTTTCGCGACCATGGTTACGAGCGTAGCACGGTGCGCGACATTGCCACCGCCGCCGGCATGCAGTCCGGCAGCCTGTTTTATCACTTTCGCAATAAAGAAGAGATTCTGGTGGCGGTGATGGCGCTGGGCATCAGCAGTACCACCGAGCAACTGGGCGAGGCGCTGGCGCAAGCCGGCAATGTCGAACAACGCCTTGCAGCGCTGTTTCATGTCCACCTGCATTCCTTGCTCGGTGAAAACCAGGCGGCGCTGGAAGTGATGTTGTACGAGTGGCGCAGCGTATCCGAAGCGGCCCGCCCGGGTCTGGTGGTCTTGCGCGACCGCTACGAAGCCCTGTGGCAGCAAGTGCTGGATGAGGCGGCTGCGGCCGGACTGGTCAAAGCCAATACCCGCTTGCTGCGCCGAACCTTGCTGGGCAGCCTGCACTGGAGCGTGCAGTGGTACCGCAAAGAAGGCAGCTTGTCGGTTGCCGAACTGGCGGACGAGATCATGGCGCTGGCGCTGCGCGATTGAGTCAGCCTTTCAGTTGTGCCAGCAAGCTGTCAAACACATCGACAAAACGCGCGATATTGGCCTCTGTCGTCTCCGGGCACACCAGCATCATGTTGTGAAAAGGCGTAATCAGCAGGCCGCGATTCAGCAAGTAAAGATGGACAATGTGCTCCAGTTCGCCATCCAGAATCGTCTCGGCCTCGCTGCCGTTTTGTGGCGGGCGCGGACAGAACTGAAACTCGGTGCGCGCGCCGATGCGCGTCACGCACCATGGCAAATCATGGCGGGCAATCGCCGCACGCAAGCCCCCCTCCAGCGCCTGGGCCAGACGGAACATATGCGCGTAAGCTGCATCTGTCATCACCTGCTCAAGGTTGGCACGCATGGCCGCGAGCGCCAGCATATTGGCCGTCAGCGTGGTGCCTATGCCCGAGTGCCCGGGCGGGGCTGCGCGTTTGGCGGCTTCGGCTTTAGCTGCCGTATCGGCAGAAAAGCCGTATACCGCGCAAGGTACGCCCCCGGCCACCGGCTTGCCGACCACCAGCATATCGGCCGGCACGCCTTCGGCTACGGCATAGCCGCCGGGGCCGGAGCTGATGGTGTGGGTCTCGTCCATCAGCAATAAAGCGCCATGGCGACGGATAATGTCGCTGGCCGCTTTCCAGAAGCCGGGCTTGGGCAGCACCATGCCGATATTGGTCATTGCCGGCTCGGCCAGCACACAGGCGACATCGCCATACGCAAGCGCCGACTCCAGCGCGGCCAGATCATTGAATTCGACCACGCGGGTGTGGCAGGTCAGATCGTAGACCTGGCCCAAGAGGCTGGCCCGCTGCACAGGAAGGCCATCTTTCAGGTCGACAAATACATCATCGACCGTACCGTGGTAGCAACCATTGAATACCAGAATCTTGTCGCGGCCGGTGATGGCGCGCGCCCAGCGGATGGCGTAGCGGTTGGCATCGCTGGCGCTTAGCGCGAACTGCCATTTGTCCATACCAAAGCGCCGGCTCAGTTCGCTTGCCACCCAGGTGGCATCGGCCGAGGGCAGCATGGTGGTAAAGCCCTTGACGCACTGCGCGGCCACCGCGTCGGCGACCGCCTGCGGGGCGTGGCCGAACATGGCACCTGTGTCGCCCAGACAGAAGTCGGTATAGCTAAAGCCGTCCACATCGCGGATAGACGCGCCCTTGGCCGATTCGACATAAAGCGCGAACGGTGTCGACCAGTCATCCATCCAGTGCAGTGGCACGCCGAACAGGAGATGTTCGGCCGATTGCTGTGACAGCGCGCGCGAGCGCGGGCGGCGGGCGGCAAAGTCGGTGCGTTCACGCTGATATAAAGCCTGCGCCCGTGCCCAGTTCACGCCGTAACGGATAGCTTGCATTGCGCTTCCCCTTGAAAAGACCAGACGGCTTACACGTGCAATTGCAGGTGCTCGCGCTCCCATGCGGTAATGCCGCGATTAAAGGTCTCGAATTCCTTGCCCTTGACCGCACAAAAGGCCGAAACAAAGTCGTGGCCAAGCAGCTCACCCAGCTCTTTGCAACCTTGCATCAGCTCGATGGCGTCTTCCAGGCTGCGCGGCAACTCGTAATCCAGCGTATAGGCGCTGCCTTCCATCGGTGGCGAGGCCTCTAGTGCATTGACCATGCCCAGATAGCCGCAGGCCAGCGTAGCCGCCATGGCAAGGTAGGGATTGACATCTACGCCGGGTACGCGATTTTCCACTCGCCGCGCCTCGGGGCCGGAAGGCGGCACGCGGATGCCGCAAGTCCGGTTGTCGTAACCCCAGCGCACATTGATAGGCGCCGCCGCATGGCGGGTCAGGCGGCGGTAGGAGTTGACGTAAGGCGCCAGCATCGGCATCACCGCTGGCAAATAGCGCTGCATGCCGCCGATGTGGTGGTAAAACAGTTCGCTGGCACGCCCATCGAGCCGGCTGAAGACATTCAGCCCGGTTTCGGCGTCGACCACGCTTTGATGGATATGCATCGCACTGCCCGGCTCGTCCTGCATGGGTTTGGCCATGAATGTCGCAAAAATATTATGGCGATAGGCAGTTTCGCGCACCGCACGCTTGAACAGGAAAACCTGATCGGCCAGCTCCAGCGCATCGCCATGGGTGAAGTTGATTTCCATCTGACAGGCGCCGACTTCATGCACCAGCGTTTCTACATTCAGCCTGGCCGCCGCGCAAAACGTGGACAGCTCCTGAAAAAACGGATCAAAGTCATTGACCGCATCGATGGAAAAACTCTGGCGGCCAATTTCCGAGCGTCCGGCGCGACCGGTGGGCGGGCGTAAGGGCTCGTCCGAATTGTTATTCTGCGCGATCAGGTAAAACTCCATCTCCGGCGCCACCACGGCGCGCCAGCCGCGCTCGGCATAGCACGCCAGCACCTTGCGCAGCACTGCCCGTGGCGACAGGCCGACCGGTTTGCCGTCGAAGTCTTCACAGTCATGAATTACTACTGCCACCTGCTCCATCGCCCACGGCACCATGCGGATGGTGGAAACATCGGGTACGCACACCATATCCGGGTCATGCGGGCCGGTCAGGCGCTCGAAGTCGGCAAACTCGCCATTCACGGTGATGGTGAGAACGGCCTTGGACATTTTCATGCTGTCTTCGGCCAGAAACAGGTTCTTGGGGACGATCTTGCCGCGCGCCATGCCGGTCATGTCGGGAATGACACACTCGATCTCGTGGATCGCATGCTCGCGGATAAAAGCATTCAACACTTCATTCATGGTTTGCTCCCGTTTGTTGACCCGGTACAGGCAGATACAGCGACGATCACGGCGGGTCTTGTTTGCCTGCATCATAGATTTGATCAAATCTATCCGTCAATATTTGATCAAATATTGGCAGTCCTATCGTGCTCTGCTATCCTTGCCGCCACCTCTCCCCCAATCTTCTCCATGAAAACCGACGCTGCTTTCACTTTGCAGGATCAGGCTTACCAAACCTTGCGCCAGGGACTGATGCTGGGGCGCTGGCTCCCCGGCGAACGCCTGAAAATCCATACCTTGGCCCGTGAAATGGACATGGGCAGCATGGCGGTTCGCACCGCCTTGCAGCGTCTGGTGGCGGAAAAGGCGCTGGTCAATGTGCCCAATTGCGGGGTCAGCGTGCCGCAACTGAGCAAGGCCGAATTTGACGACATCCTCGCGACCCGCATCCTACTGGAGGGCGAAGCGGCGCGCCAAGGTGCGCTAAAGCTGGATAAGGCGGCAAGAAGCACGCTGGCGTCTTTGGTGCGACAGATGGACGAAGCCATCGCGCAAGGGGATATCAAGGCGTACCTGGATGCCAACGAGGCGTTTCATCTGATGCTCTATCTGGCGGCGGGCTCGCCCATGCTGATGACACTGATCGAAACGGTCTGGCTGTATGTCGGCCCTATCTCCAACCGCTTGCATCAGAATGCGGCAGTATGGGCGACGATGAATGACGCACACAGCGCCTTGCTGGCGGCGCTGCTGCAAAACGATGCGGATGGCGTGGGACACGCCATCGCGGAGGATCTCAGGCAGGCCGGCGCTTATCTGCGGACCTTATGCAAGGATTAGTGTGCCTGCGCAGCATGCCACAAGCGTTCACTCGTCATTGGGACATAGCCAAAAAAATCCCCCGAGCTCTTCGGGGGATTTTCAGTTGGTCTGGTTTGGACTTGCACCCTCTCCGCTTTTTCGCCTTTATTTGGCTTTGCCACCGGCAAGCTCGATCACCAGCGGTGTCAGGATGCGGCTGAAGTCGCGCGAGCGTTGCTCGACCCGCTGCGGGAAAATGGTTTCCAGATTCTTCACATTGTCCACATCAGGGCGATGCCAGCTCATGCCATCCTTGATGGCCTTATTGGTGGTCTGCTCGTAACCGTCCTTGTCGCCGATTTCCCAGTTGGTAGCCTCCACCGCCAGTACCGGCATACCTGCTTCATCGAAGCTCTCCTGATCGGAGCAGCAGCCTGTCCCTTTCGGATACTCCTTGTCCAGCCCCGGGTTGGTGTCGGCCGCGATACCGAGTTTCTTGGCAATGGCCAGTGCGCGGTCACGCACGAAGCCGGCCTTGGCATCCTTGGCGACTGTTTCCTTGCCGGCATGGAAATACATCTTGTCGCCGGTAATCAGGCTATCCATATTCACCATCGCGATCACATTTTGCTTGTCGCTGTCACTCATGCGCGCCACATAGTCCTTGGAGCCCAGCAGCCCCAGCTCTTCGGCACCAAAGGCGACAAACTTGATCGTGTGCTGTGTCTTGGTTTTTTTGAGCTGGTCGGCGATTTCGAGCAGCATGCCAACGCCGGACGCATTGTCGTCCAGCCCTTCCAGCTTGGGCCCGCCGATCTTGCCGATATCACTGTCTTTTTTCGGCGTGCGCGAATCAAAGTGCGCACCGACAATCACCACCTTGCCATCCATACCCGGCTTGGTCGCAATCACGTTGACCGACTTGACCTCGCGCTTGACCTTGCTCTTGTCGGCTTTTTCATACTCGAACGAAGCCGTAAACGGTTGCTCGCTGACCTGATAGCCCATCTTCTTGAATGCTTTGGCCAGATAGGCCGCAGTGGCCTGCTCGGTTTCCGTGCCGGCCATGCGCCCTTTGAATGCGGTGGCAACATGTCGCATCTCGCGTGCGGCGACTTCACCATGCGTTGCTGCCATGGCAGAACCGCAGACAGCTAGCGCGAGGGCCAGAACGGAAAGACGGAATAGCGGACGATGCATGGCAAACTCCTTGGCAAGTGGGCATGTTATAGCAAGAAAATATGGCCACATGCTAATGGAGCATGGATGGATCGCTTGTGACTTGCGTCAAACTCCCGTTTGTCCGGCGCGACCCAAGCGCCATAAGCTGGTGACCTCGGCCATGCGCGCCTCGTGCAGCGCATCCACGACTTCCAGTGATTTTTTGTGAGTCGGCCTGACATCCAGCCGGCCCAGCACCACTAAACCCGCTTCGGCTATCCAGCCCAGCAATGCTTCGCGGCTACGCAGGCCCAAGTGTTCGGCCAGATCCGACATAATCAGCCAGCCCTCGCCCTTGGGCGTCAAATGTGCCGCCAGTGCGTCCAGAAAACCGCGCAACATGCGGCTGTCCGGGTCATACACCGCGTATTCAACCGGCGAGGTGGGCTTGGCCGGCAGCCATGGCGGGTTGCAGACGATCAGGGAAGCTTGTCCTTCGGGAAACAGGTCGGCCTGCTGCAGCGTGACTTGTGCATCCAGACCCAGGCGTTGCAGGTTTTCAGCAGCACAGGCAAGCGCCCGGGCGTCCTGGTCGGTGGCGACAACTTGTGCCACACCGCGCCTGGCCAATACGGCAGCCAATACGCCGCTGCCGGTGCCAATATCGAAAGCCCGCGTCGTATCCGGCAATGGTGCCCTGGCCACCAGATCGACATACTCGCCGCGTATCGGGGCAAATACGCCGTAATGCGGATGAATGCGTGCCCCCAGCGCTTTGACCTCCACCCCCTTCTTGCGCCATTCATGCGCGCCGATCAGCCCCAACAGTTCGCGCAGCGAAACCAGCGATGCACCATCGGCCTCGCCATACGCTTCGGTGCAGGCCGCGACCACATCCGGCGCACGGCGCAAGGGAATACCGTAAGCCGCATCCAGTGGCAATAGCAGCATGGACAACACCCGCGCCCGGCGCCCCTGGGCCTGGCGATGCAAATGAAACGCCTCGCTGGGTGTAGCCCCGCGCTTGGCCGGCTTGCGGTCCACCCGGCGCACCAGTGCTTGCAAGAGCTGGCGCGCATTTTGGTAGTCGCCGCGCCACAAGAGCGTGGTGCCTTCACAGGCCAGCTTGTAGGCTGCATCGGCGTTCAAGGTGTCATCGACGACCATGACGCGCTTGGGTGGCGGCAGGCCGGCTTCCGAACGCCAGCGCGCCGAGCGCTCTTCACCTGCCTCGTTCCAGTAGACAGTCGGATAGTCGGCAACAGTGCCAGGGGTGATGGAGTCGGTCATGGGTCTCGTTAAGGCAATAAATTCAAAAGGAAAGCTTTGTGCGGTACAGGGCAAAGGACAAGCGGCCGGCGCCAAATTGCGTGGATTCTAAGCGCAGGCTAAGGCCTGCGCCAGCCGTCAGGCCTTAGCCTGCATAAAAACAGCGCGCACACACCGAGCGGTAACGATCAGCATCGCCTATTTCCACTTGCGGGCCTTGATTCAGGCGCTGGCCGCTGGCGTCGACCCGCAGATGCATGGTGGCCTTGCGTCCGCACAGACAGATGGTCTTGATTTCTTCGATGTCTTCGGCCAGCGCCAATAGCCAGGCCGCACCGGGAAACGGTTCGCCGCGAAAATCCGAACGCAGGCCGAAGGCGATCACCGGAATATCATGGACATGGGCCAGACGGTGCAACTGGCGCACCTGATCCGGCGCTAAAAACTGGGCTTCGTCTATCAGCACGCAATCGACAGCCCCAACCATCTGCGCATCAAAATGGGTGGTGGTGTCAAATACCGCCGCGCTACGCGACACGCCCAAGCGGGAAGAGATCTGCCCGACACCGAAACGCCCGTCAATGGCTGCGGTAAACAGGCTCACCCGCCGCCCCTGATATTCGTAATTGTGCGCGATTTGCAATAGCTGTGTGCTTTTGCCGCTATTCATCGCGGCATGGCGGAAAAACAGTTTGGCCATAGGAAGCGGGAAAAAGGCGCGAAGTTTAGCAGAAAGACAGCGGGCAGGATGGCTGTTAACGCGGGCGGCACGTAGCGGCTCACTTTTTTGCAGGTGCAAAGTACTTCCGATTGCGCCCTTCCCGCCTGCCGTTTTCAGCGTCAATCAACAGTCTTTTTTACCAGCCACACCCCAGCTTGTAACAAGCAAAAACCGACGAGCAAACTTGCTGCGACATAGCCCAGCGCCATCGCAAACTCGCCGGGTGTTTTCATGGCTTCGGCTGTGCCGTAGACAAAGCTGGAGAAGGTCGACATGCCGCCCATAATGCCGGTGCCTATCATGGTGTGGACATGGTGATGAATCCTTACTCTCTGGTACAAGCTGCTCGATAGCCCCATTAAGAAGCATGCCAACATATTGGCGATGAAAATATCCAAGGGGAAGCCGTTTGCGAGCGCAGGCACCAGCAGCATGATGAATTCACGGCACATCGCACCAAAAGCGCCACCGACAAAGATCAGAATAATCAGATTGGCCATGACCTTCCCTAACGCTGTAGCAAGGCAAGCCAGGCACCGAATATGGCGGCGGCCAGACCGGCAAAGGTCGAACCCAGCAGATACGCAGCGGCAAGCTTCCCCTTGCCACCATCCGATAGCTTGACCGCATCCAGTTGCATGCTGCTAAACGTGGTAAATCCGCCTAGTGCACCGGTCAGAACACCTGCGTTGATCGTTGTGCCTAAGCGGTCGCGCCAGTCAACCGCAAACAGCACCGACAGATAGGCGATGACAAAAGCCCCGCTGGTGTTGATCAAAAAAGTGGCCAGCGGAAAATCGCCATGATAGCGCTCACCTACCAGTGTGCCGACACGCCAGCGTAGCAAGGACCCTAAGCCACCGCCCAAGCCCACCCACATGACGTCCAGTGCCGTTATCACTGCTCTTCCCCTTGTTTTTCTGAAAAGCGTGGTTAGTTCAGTGAACGCTGGCCGCTAGTATCAGTTGCGCTTTGCAACATACGCAGGCGCAAAGCCTCGTAGATGGGCAGGTCGCCCAGCCAGAACGGCACAATGGCGGCAGGCAGGCAGGCCAATAGCAAAGGCAGGGTCAGCGAGCTGGCGCCGGTCATTTCGATAATCAATACGATGCCGGTGAGTGGTGCGCGTACCGAGGCGGAAAACAGCGCCGCCATGCCGACGACGGCGCAGGACGGCACATTCAGCCCCAGTGTCGGCAACATGGCATTGCCGGCCAGACCGAACAAGGCACCGGCTACCGCCCCCAGCGCCAGCATGGGGGCAAATAAACCGCCGGGCAGGCCGATGCCGTAACTGAACGGGCCGAACAAAAAGCGGCTGATCAGCAAAAGCAGCAAGGCGCTGCCACCGAGCGTGCCATCCAGGACCACCTGGTTAAGTGCCTCGCCATTACCGGCGATAAAAGGCAGATACCACACCACCAGTGCCAGCACCAAGGCCGACAGCAATACCCGCAACCAGGGGGCAAGGCGCGCCATCTGCGTGAGCGTCAGAAGAATAAGCCGGTTGTAGACAAAACCCAGCAGACCGATGGCGATGCCGAACAGCAGATAGAGCGGCAAGGACAGCAGGCGCGGCTCGACCGGCTGCGCCATCTTGAATACCGGCTCCATCCCGACCAAAAATTGCGCCACCGGTACGCCCACTGCGCAGGTAATCATGCCGGCGATGACCAGGCGCGCGTTGGCGCTACGGGTCAGCTCCTCCAGCGTAAACAGCAAGCCACCCAGGGGGGCGCTAAATGCGACCGCCAGACCTGCACCGGCGCTGGCAGCGATCAGGCTGCGCTGATCGCTGGATGGCAATTTCAGATAGCGCCCGATATAGGATCCGATGGCTGAACCCATCTGTACCACCGGCCCTTCCCGTCCCAGCGCGTGACCAGAAGCCAGCGCCAGCATGCCGCCAAAAAACTTGACCGGCAAAAAGGCTTTATTGCTGTCCGGCTCAACCTCGCCTTGCCACACCGCCTCGACGCGCTGGATGCCGCTACCGGCAGCCTCCGGCGCAAAGCGCAATACCAGATACAAGGGCAAGGCAGTGAGTAATAACGACAAAAATGCCACACCGGCAAACCCGGTCCAGCCGGGCAAGGCATGCAAGGCGGCGTAAGCCGCGCTCATCCATTGCGAAACATGCATGACGCCCAGCCTGAAGCTGCCGCCGACAAGGCCGATCAGAATGCCTGACGCAATGGCCAATAGTGCCAGCGGCACAATGCCGCCCAGCGTATCGTCGCCGTTGACAGGTGGTGCTTCATGAGCAGAAGGCATCATGTGCGCACCCCGCAGTGCGATAAGCTAAGCAGGCCGGAACTTATGCCTAGCCTATTCTGGCTCGCGCCAAACTGTGCGATGGGAGGACAGAAAGGTGCCACGGGTACTACCAAAGTGAATGAGAGCATCCTTATGGTTTAGCTAATGCCAAGACTTATTGCCAATAACGGCAATTTTCCGATTGTTTGCCATACTGTTTTTGTCTTGCCAAATCTCAGGCGCTGCCCGTGCAGGCACAAGGCAGCAGTTGTAGCAAACCGCAATAAGCGGCATTAACCCGAATCAGGAGTAGTCGATGAAAAAAGTCATCTTTCTGGGCGCACTGGCCCTTTGCAGCAGCATGGCCATGGCTGCAGATGCCACCAAAAAGCCGGTCAGCAAGTGGACCTGCGAAGATTTCCTCGCGCTGGATGAAAGCTTTCAGCCCAAGGCCATCTACTTTGCTGAGGGTTTTAATAAGAAGGACAAACCGGTAGATGCGGTGATGGATACTGCGGGTATCGAAAAAATTGTGCCTTTGGTGATTCAGGAGTGCCAGCAGGCACCCAAGGCGACTTTCTGGAGCAAGATCAAGTCCAGCTGGGCCAAGGTCAAGGCCAGTATGTAAGTATTTAAAGAGCCGGCTGTGTCCGGCTCTTTAAACTTTAGGGTGCGATGAAATTCGCAGCCTTGCCATTCTGATACGCAGCCATGCTGCGCTAGCCTTTTATGTTTTTTATTTTGTGTCGGCCCATCCGATGAGCGTGCCGGCTGCGTCTGCCGCGAAATTCGGCCCCTTATCTATCTTTCTGTGCGCCACGCCTTTGGCGACTACGCCTGCGTTAACTGCCATGGCAGGGCTGGGCGCATGCCGCTTAGGCGGCTTATTCCGAATTTTGCCGTATGGTTTTCGCTGGTAATGCTGGCGTATCTTGTGCGCCAGCGGCAGAGGGCTTGATTCGGATGTGACGAGGTGCTTGCCTGAAAGCGTGCAGGTCAGGTTTCGGGCAGGTGTATATCCAGATCTTCGCTGCCAACCGACACATGGCAAGCCAGTCGCCAGGTGTCGGGCCTGTCCGGCCAGGCAAGCTCGGTGCTCGCCGCAAAGCCAAAGCGTTTAAGCACATTGCGCTCGCGGGCGCTGGGCGTGAAAAGCGCCGGTTGCTTTGTGTGCGCCAGCAAAATGCGGCAGGTGCCGCAAGTGCCCTGACCGCAGCGCCAGTGTAGAGGCAAGCCGTGGGTACGAGCCACATCCAGTAGCAAGGTTCCCTGCACTGCCTCCACGCAGGCAAATGCCTCATTTTGCGGGGGGCGGAAAAAGCGTACGCGAACCATATATCTCCCCTTTGACCGCTTAGTCGGCATCCGGCCAGTCAAGCCGGCGTGCACTGGTGAAGCGTTGAGTCTTGCCGCTATAGGGGTCAGTAAAACTGATGGCTCGAGCCAAAAGCTGCAAGGGGGCAGAAAAGTCGTCTGCTGCCTTGTCGTCCAGCAAGCAGGGATACCACGGGTCATTGCGTATGGGGATGCCCAGTGCGGCTAAGTGCGCGCGCAACTGGTGCTTGCGCCCGGTGTGTGGCAGCAAGCGGTAGCGTCCCCAGCGGCCATGCTGCGCCAGAAGTTCAATACGGGTTTCACTATTGGGTGTGCCCGCTATCTCACGCATGACAAATCCGCCGGGCTCTTCACGCAACAGGCTTTGATGGGTACGCGGCAAAACGAGGCTTTGATCAAAACGGGCAATGGCTTCGTATTCCTTCTGCACCTGCCGGCTCTGGAATAGCATCTGGTAACCGGCGCGGCAGGCCGGATCGGCACAAAACAGCATGACGCCGGCGGTTTCCCTGTCCAGACGGTGGATGGGCGTGAGCGCAGGCAGATCCAGCTGGCTACGCAGGCGGGTCAGCAGGGTTTGCTGGACATGGCGTCCACCCGGAATGCAGGCTAAGAAGTGCGGTTTGTCCGCCACGACCAGGCGCGTATCGCGGTAGAGGATGTCGGCCTCGAATGGCACGACCACTTCCTGTTCGGCTTCGCGGTAATACCAGATGCGGCGATTGGCCGGATAAGGGCTGGCAAGGGAATGCGGCCGGCCCAGATGGTCAAATACCTCACCCTTCTCCAGGCGTGAACGCCATGTTTTGGCGGGAATATGTGCAAAGCGTGCAAGCAGAAAGCTGAATAAATCGGGCCAGTCGCCTGCGGGCAGTTGCAGAAAACTGGGGGTGACGCCATGGCGTGCAGGAATGGGGGCCGTGCGCTGGCTCATCATTAACTCTCAGAACGAACCGGTTGATTTTGCCATAAGAAAGCCCGCGCCAAACCATAGCCCGGTCATCATGACTGTCTCAATGAATTTGCCGTTGAAAAAAGTTACCGGCGCTCGGAAGCGGTGTTTGATTGGCCAGAGCAAGGGTACGCCATAGGGCGTCAACCAGTCACCGATAATATGCGAGGCATAGCCCACGCATAAGCCTAAGGCCAAAGGCATCCATAAGTCATGGTAAGGGCCATCGGCATTCAGGCACATTACACTGAGATAGAAAACACCTGCCAGCGCCAGCAGACTATGGGTGATGCCCCGGTGTCCGAAGACCATGGAAACGGGGGTGGAAATCAGGCGTAAACGCCGTCCCAACCAGCTTTGCGGGTGATCAATATCCGGCAGCAAAGAGCCTAGCATGCCGCCCACCAGCAACAGCATGGTGGCAGTCAGTGGTGACTTCAATAACAAGGCCGCACCTACGCCGCTACAGGCGCCAGCGGCAATATGTGTTCCGACCTTCATAAGAATGCGTACCCTGCCGGAAATGTTAAACGGACAGGGCTCTGGCTTTGCTTGATGCTCACGCGACGTCTTTCAGCTATTCATATGCGGGTCTGTTGCCCACGTCCGCAGTTAAGCTCCGATTGTAAAAACAAATGGATATTTTGTGTGGGTTTGTAATAAATAATTCGACCAAAAAACAAAGAACAGACGTAAAAAAGCCCCGCCAGGCGGGGCTTTTTAGGCAACAAGCAGGGCTGAATTACAGCGGCTGGATGTTGGTTGCCTGTGGGCCTTTTTGGCCCATGCCGGACTCGTAGCTTACTTTCTGGCCTTCTTGCAGGGACTTGAAGCCGCTGGCACGAATTTCGGAGAAGTGGGCGAACAGATCGTTGCCGCCTGCATCAGGAGTGATGAAGCCAAAGCCTTTAGCGTCGTTGAACCACTTAACGGTACCGGTTTCCATAATGAATTCCTTTAAGATTTTTTAAAAAAGCGGGCGATTGCCCCTATGCATGACGATCAAGGAATAGAGCATGGAACATTACGATGTCGCTATGGTTCTGCTGCTTGAAAATCCTGCAACGGCGTTTATACGGCACACACTCTGTCTGGTCAAGTTTTTTATCAGGCGGATTGTGCAGTCGTTCACATAGCATGCTAAAAACAGCTCACTTGCCAGCGTGTCGTTTAAAGATGGCTCTGGCGTAGCTGCAAGCGGGCGTAAAGATGAACCCGTCGTTGCGCTTTATGGACTGGCGTCCGACTTTGCCGGAGAGTGTTATGCCGAAAAAACACAGCCCCCCCCTGCCTGAAAACACGGAAGACGAGCCGGAGGCATCCGCGGTGGTCGCCTACCAGCGCTTCGAAAGCCAGATTACGCTGCGGCAAATATCCTACTACCTGTCAGGCGAAATCGTAGAGCCTTGCCATTACAGCGAGATGTTTTACGCGCTGAGAACCGCCACCGAGAACGATGTGATCTTCTTGCATCTGAACACGCCGGGTGGAGACTTTGATACCGGTTTGCAGATCATCAACAATCTGCTGGCGACGCGTGCGCGTGTGGTCACCATCCTGGAGGCGCGTGCCTATTCAATGGGCGCACTTCTGTTTCTGGTCGGAGACGAATTGATCGTGCACGACAACTGCCAGCTGATGTTTCACAACTACACCTCGGCCCTAATCGGCAAAGGCAACGAGCAGCAAGCTCAGGTGTTTGCCATCGGTAAATGGTTCGAGAAGGTCATGCAGAATATCTGCAAGCCTTTTTTGACGGTGAGCGAGTTGTCGCGCATTTTGCGCGGTGAGGATATCTGGATGGAGTCGGATGAAATCAGGCGCCGCCTGAACCGGATGAACCAGAATGACAAGCAGGCCAGCCCCAAGGGCAAGGCGCGTAAAGCCTTGCCCAGTGATTGACCTTCAGGCGATATGCTGCAGGTAAATCTGCAGCTCTTTGCGCCCTTGCCACTCATTCGCCACAATCTGGTACACGGCCTCGATCTCATCAGCCAGCCAGTCGGCATGGTTGAAATACATGGCGTCGAATTCGGCGCCCTCTTTCCATAGCCTGAGTTTCAGGTGCTTTCCACCCAGTACACGCTGGCTCAGCACCCGAAACCGGTCGCAAAACGCCGGCGCAGGAAAGCCCTGCCCCCACACCAGCGCACCCAGTTGCTCGGCAAAATCCAGATCCAGACAGTCCAGCGGCAAGCTGCCGTCGGTTTCTATCTGGCGCGTCAGCTGGGAGGCTTCCAGCAATTCATGCGCCACAGTTTCGAAGGCCTGAGTAAACTCATCCAGCCTCGCCTCGTCCAGGGTCAGTCCTGCCGCCATGGCGTGGCCGCCAAACTTGAGGATCAAACCCGGGGGGCGTTTGAATACCAGATCCAACGCATCGCGCAAGTGAAAGCCGGCAATGGAGCGCCCCGAACCCTTGATCTGGCCCGCGTCACCGGGGGCAAATACAATGGTAGGCCGATGAAAACGCTCTTTCAGTCGCGACGCTACAATGCCGACTACACCCTGATGCCAGTCATCACGATATAAGGCCAAGGTGTAGCGATCTGCCGGGTCGATGGCCGACAGGCCGGCCAGTGCCTCTTCCTGCATGCCAGCTTCTATCGTGCGCCGTTCTCGGTTCAAATGATCCAGCTCACCAGCCAGGCGCGCAGCCTGCTCGTCGTCAGGAGACAAGAGGCAGGCTATGCCGACACTCATATCATCCAGACGGCCGGCGGCATTCAGCCGTGGCCCCAGCGTAAAGCCCAGATCGAAAGTTGTCGCCTTGTGTGACGCCCGCCCCGCCACGCGAAACAGGGCAGAAATGCCGGGCGCCATGCGCCCGGCCCGCATACGCTTGAGGCCATTTTCGACCAGAATGCGATTATTCTGATCCAGCCGGACCACGTCGGACACCGTGCCCAAGGCGACATAGTCGAGCAGTTCGGCCAAATTAGGTTCATTGCCCGCGGTAAAATCGCCACGCTCGCGCATGCGCGCACGCAACGCCATCAGTACATAAAACATCACCCCGACGCCGGCCAGGTTTTTGGATGGAAATTCGCAGCCCGGTTGATTGGGGTTAACAATCAACGCATCCGGCAGCGCATCGCCGGGCAAGTGGTGATCGGTCACCAAAACCTCGATGCCGCACTTTTTCGCTTCCTCTACCCCGTCCACGCTGGCAATGCCGTTATCGACGGTGATGATAATGTCCGGGCTAAGCTGGGCGGCCAGCGCGACAATCTCGGGCGAGAGCCCGTAGCCGTATTCAAAGCGGTTGGGAACGATAAAATCAACCACCGCACCCAGCGCGGCCAAGCCCTTAACCGCGACGGCACAGGCGGTTGCGCCGTCTGCATCGTAATCGGCCACAATCAGCAGCTTTTCTTTACGCAAAATGGCATCGGCCAGGCGTTCAGCCATCGCGTCAATATTCTTAAGCAAACGATAAGGCAACAAGGCTTTCAGGCTGTAATCCAGCTCCGTGCGCTGGCTGATGCCACGGGCGGCATACAGGCGTGACAATACGGGGTGGATGCCTGAGGCGCTTAGCGTGTTGCTCGCCTCCGGCGATGGCGTACGGGTCAGAATGATCGACATGCTTGCCTTGGTTTGCTCTTTAGTTATCGTTCAGAAGTTTTTCTAACGCACATGGCCGGCGCCAGAATTTCCAGATGTCGGCCCGGCTTAAATGCGCCTCGAAGCCACTGGGGCCATCCGTTATCAGCTTCAGTTCAGACAGTTGCCCCGAGCGCAGTGCGGCCCATAGCGGCGCAAACCAGTCGGCTTCAAGTTGCTGTATGGCTTCGCGCCAACCCCATGCGTCGCGATAACGGGCGGGGGCTAGCAGGCGCTCCAGATGGACTTCAACCCTATCCTTGGTGCACACATCCAGCAAGGCAGACCAGCTGTAAGGCACTGCATCGCAAGGCATGGCTGCATGGCTGGCCATGGCCTGCATCAACACGTCATCGCTAAACAACTGGTCAAGATCATTAAACACCGGCTCCTGATCATCGCCCTCGCCCCATAGCCACAGGCTGTTCAGCGCAGGCTCCCCCCGCGCTTCGCGTGCGTCATTCACCGGGTGGGCATGCAGCAACATCTGCAACTCATTCAATAAACGGCACCAGATCAGCCCTTTTTCGCCGCTAGGCAGCAGGCGATTGATATCTTCACCGATGGCATCTGCCAAAGGGGTAAATGAGGCAGCGGCAGGCACCGGCATTTGCAGGAACCAGCGCGCCGGATGGGGCGCGTAGAGGCGCATTCCGTCTTCCTGCAGTAGCGCATTCAAGCTAATCAATAAAGCATCGGCTTCGTTTTGCGTCAAATTCATGATGCCGGAATCAGCCAGATGGGCGCGGTCGCGATTCACCCTGAGATGCGCCGGGTCAGCCAGCAGCCAGTGCCCCGATGCCGAGTCCAGTCCATAAGCACCGGCTAGCCAGCGCGCAGGGGCGAGCGAAGACAGGCCGGCACGCGTGGCCTGAATGCTGGAGAGAGCCTTACTTGCTGCTGTGCGCCTGGATGCGCCAAGCAATGAAGAGAGCGCAGACAGGCTCAGGCCGCTCAGGACTTCGAGCGCATCATGACGGTCTGGCCAAAATAGCGAAGGGATCAACAGGGTCAGTTTCATGAGGTCATCAGCTATTCAGGCGGAGATTGATAAGTTAACAAACGCGGGGGTTTCGAACCTAAATAAAACCTGCTTCGGACAGGAAAAATCGCCATCCCATTGTTTTAAATAGGTATTAGGCTTTCGAATAAATTATTTTTTTGATAGCATGACCCGCTTTGATACGTGCAGGCTGCCGCAAGACAGGCTGCCAGCCAGAGATGACAGCGCTTGGCGCACGGAAATGCAAAACATGGATTATCACAAACTGCGCGCTTTACCGCAAAAATTGACCCGTTTTTTCATCAGCCACAAATTGGCATGGATGGGCGCTGCGGCTGCATTACCGCTATTTGGCATCGTTACCACCGTTGCCGTTGCGGCGGGCCCAGGCAATAGCACCGAACAGAGTATTACCGTTGAGCAGGTTAGCGAGCGTTTAAGCCTGCCTGAGTTCAAGCGCGCCAGCGTAGATAAGACGCCCTACTGGCGTGAAGCCCAGATGCAACGCGGTGACACCTTGGGTCATGTGCTGAGCCGCCTGGGCATTCAGGATGGCGAAGCGCGCAAGTTCCTCTACTCCAGCCCCCTGTCCAAGGATTTGCTCAAGCTGAAAGCCGGCGCCACCTTGTCGGTGCAGACTAACGACAATGGCGATCTTTATACCCTGCGCTTTTTGAATGACGATGAAAACGGCGAACAGGTGCTGGTGCTATTGGAGCAGATCAATGGTGTGTGGCAGGCCAGCGCTGACCCGCTGCCAACCGAGACGATACAGACCATACGCTCAGCCTCGGTCAGGACCAGCGCGACCGGCGCACTGGCTCAGGCTGGCGTGCCGGTCGAGGTTCGGGCACAACTGGCCGACATTTTTGCCGACCAGTTCGACCTTGATGCCTTGAGCCGCGATGACAAGATTAATCTGGTGTACCAGACTTTGCTGTTTAACGGCATGCCCATCTCCACCGGCAACATCGAGGCAGTCGAGATCATCAAGGGCGGCGTCAGCCATCAGGCCTTCTACTTTGCTTTCGATAATGAATCCGGTGCCTATTTTGATGCGCAGGGCTTGCCCCTGAAAAAAGGCTTTTCGGTACAGGCAGTCAAGAATGCCCGCATCAGCTCGGGCTACGGCTTCCGCTTTCACCCCATACTCAAGCGCATGCGCATGCATAAGGGAATCGATTACGCAGCCGGCAGCGGCACGCCTATCTATGCGCCTTCCGATGCACGTGTACTGAGCGTCGAGCGGCAAAGTGGCTACGGCAATGTAGTCAAACTGTCTCACAGCCAGAAAATTACCACGCTATATGCCCATATGAGCCGCTTTGCCCAAGGCTTGCGCGCAGGCCAGCAGATCAAGGCGGGCGATGTAATCGGCTATGTGGGCAGCACCGGCCGTTCGACTGGCCCGCACCTGCATATGGAAGTAATGATCGCCGGGCAGACCGTCAATCCGTCCACCACCACCTTGCCTGCCCGCGGCCTGAATGCGGCCCAGCGCCAGACATTTAAGCGCGACAGCAGCCAACTGGCGGCGAACCTCAAGCTGCTGCGCAGCTTGCCGGTCAATGTCGCCCAGCTTGATTAAGCCCCGGGTCAAGGACAAGCCTGTATATGAATGAACGCTTTATCGGTCTGATGTCGGGTACCAGCCTGGATGGCGTCGATGCGGTGCTGGTGGCCTTCGATGCCCAAGGCGGGCTTGCGGTACAGGCGGATTTTTTCCTGCCTTATCCGCTTGAAGTGAGGGCGCAAGTCCTGTCTTTGCAGCCTGCTGGTGCAAACGAGCTGGATCGCGCTGCGCGGCTGGGTTGCGTATTGGCTGGCTACTATGCCGAGGCTGTGAATGGCTTGCTAAAGGCCCTGCAACTGACGCCGGATGCTATTTGTGCCATTGGTTGCCATGGCCAGACCATACGTCATGCCCCGCAAGCCGGCTATACCCTGCAAATCGGCAATCTGGCCCTTCTGGCCGAGCTCACCGGGATTGATGTGGCCGGTGATTTTCGCAGCCGCGATATTGCGGCTGGTGGCCAGGGGGCGCCTCTGGTTCCCGCTTTTCACCAGCAACTGTTTGCCGACCCAGATAAGGCACGCGCCATTGTCAATATTGGCGGCATCAGCAACTTGACACGCCTGACGCCGGGCGAAGCGGTCGTCGGTTTTGACTGCGGCCCCGGCAATATGCTGATGGATGCCTGGATACGCCGCCATCAGGATCTTACTTACGATCAGGATGGCGCTTGGGCGGCGCAGGGCAAGGTGAGTCCTGCCTTGCTGGCGGCGATGCTGGCAGAACCCTATTTCGCGGCGCCTATTCCGAAAAGCACCGGACGTGATCTGTTTGATCTTGACTGGCTGGATGCGCTGCTGGCCAAACACCCCACCCTTGCGGTTGATGTGCAAGCGACCTTGCTGGAACTGACTGCTGTTACGATTGCAGAGGCCTGTTTAAAGCATGCGCCGGCCAGCCGCGAACTTTATCTGTGTGGTGGCGGTGCGTTCAACCGGGTTTTACGTCAGCGACTGGTTGCTTTGTTGCCTGCTGTGTCAGTTAGCGACACCGCTACTCTAGGCTTGCCTGTGCATCAGGTGGAGGCTGCAGCCTTTGCCTGGCTAGCCAGGCAGCTGATATGCCGGCAAAACGGCAGCCTGCCCGAAGTGACCGGCGCAAGCGGTGCACGGGTGCTAGGTGCACTCTATCCTCGCTGAGATGCAACTTGCCGTTATAATTGCTTCCATAAACGAAACATGATTATTGGAAGATGCGTCTCCTCAAGCGTAAAGCAGCTGTTAAAAACCAGAATACCCCCTTACCTCCCCATCTGACCGGCTTGCTACGCGAAGCGTGGTGGCTGCTGATGGCCGCCGCCGCCGTGTATCTGGTGATAGCGCTGGCGAGCTACTCGCCGGCGGACCCTTCCTGGTCGCACAGCACCGAATCAAACACACTGCAAAACTATGGCGGTGCCTTTGGTGCCTGGCTATCCGATATTCTGCTCTACCTCTGGGGCTATAGCGCGTGGTGGCTGGTACCGTTTTGTTTATGCGGCATCGTCTGGGGCTATCGTAAGCTCTCCGCCAGCAAGGCGGTGGCGACACCGGTTGCGGGCGCGGCTATCGGCGGCTTTAGCCTGCTGATGCTGGGTAGTGCCGGCCTTGAGGCCATGCTATTGGAAGGCAAGGAGCTTGCATTGCCGCTGGCCGGTGGCGGCCTGTTCGGCAAGCTGATAGGCGGTGGGCTCAGTCATGCACTGGGCCTGACCGGCGGCGGTTTGCTGCTGGTGGTGTTGTTTGCCGCGGGCGTTTCCCTCTCGACTGGTTTGTCCTGGCTGGAACTATCCGAAAAGGTCGGCACTGGCTTGGAAAAAGCGGCTTTACGGCTATGGCAATGGCTATTGGCGCAACAAGCAAGCTTAAGTCGCCGTCAAGCCTCCCGCAAAGCCGAGCCCCAATTGGCCACCCAGTTGACTGGCGTGGATCACAGTGCGCCTCAACCTGCCCGTGCGCCATCGCCGGTCAGTGCTGCTTCACCCTCGCCTGCGCCACGTGCACCCGCCGTCCCTACGTTGGTCACCGAGCCACCCGTGCTGGAGATGGCGCAGAGCGAAACACCGCCCCCCGTCCCCGCCCCCCCTCAAGCCCGGCCGCTACAGCCTTCGCTGTTTTCAGCGGGTGCACACGGGGAGTTGCCCGGGCTTGCCTTGCTGGAAGCACCCAAGAGTCGGCAGGAACCGGTTTCGGCCGAGACGGTGGAGTTCAACTCGCGCCTGATCGAGCGCAAACTGGCTGACTTTGGTGTCGAAGTCAAAGTCATTGCTGCCTATCCGGGGCCGGTCATTACCCGTTACGAGATCGAACCGGCCGTTGGTGTAAAAGGCGCGCAAATCGTCAATCTGATGAAGGATCTGGCACGTGCCTTGTCGCTGGTGTCGATACGCGTGGTCGAAACCATTCCGGGCAAGACCTATATGGGGCTGGAACTGCCCAACCCTAAACGCCAGATTGTGCGCCTGTCCGAGATTATCGGAGCCGATGTCTACCAGAACACCTCCTCCAAGCTGATCATGGCCATGGGCAAGGATATTTCCGGCCAGCCAGTGGTGGCGGATCTGGCCAAAATGCCGCATATGCTGGTAGCCGGCACGACCGGCTCGGGCAAGTCGGTGGCGATTAACGCGATGATTTTGTCGCTGCTCTATAAGGCGACACCGCAGGAAGTCCGCCTGATCATGGTCGACCCCAAAATGCTGGAATTGTCCATCTACGAAGACATCCCACATCTGCTGGCACCCGTGGTCACCGATATGAAACATGCGGCCAATGCCTTGAACTGGTGCGTGGGCGAGATGGAGAAACGTTACCGCCTGATGTCCAAGCTGGGTGTGCGTAACCTTGCCGGTTACAACCAGAAGATAAAGGATGCGGAAAAATCTGGCACCAAGTTAAGCAACCCCTTTTCGCTGACGCCGGAAACCCCCGAGCAGCTGGAACATCTGCCGCATATCGTGGTGGTGATAGACGAACTGGCAGACCTGATGATGGTGGCCGGCAAAAAAATTGAAGAGTTGATTGCCCGTCTGGCACAAAAAGCGCGGGCCGCCGGCATCCACCTGATTCTGGCCACACAGCGCCCGTCGGTGGATGTGATTACCGGCCTAATCAAGGCCAACATTCCGACCCGGGTGGCTTTTCAGGTTTCCAGCAAGATAGATAGCCGCACCATTCTCGACCAGATGGGGGCAGAAAGCCTGCTGGGTATGGGCGATATGCTGTTTTTGCCGCCAGGCACCGGCTACCCCAATCGCGTGCATGGCGCTTTTGTCGCCGATGATGAGGTGCATCATGTCGTCGAATTCCTCAAGACCACCGGCGAGCCTGATTACGTTGAAGGCATGTTGACCGGCGAAAGCGAGGCCGGGGCTGACGGAGGCGAGTTCGGCAGCACCGGCAGCGGCGACAGTGAACAGGATGCCTTGTACGACGACGCCGTCGCCATTGTGCTCAAGACCCGTAAAGCCTCCATTTCTTCGGTGCAGCGCCATTTGCGCATAGGTTACAACCGCGCGGCGCGCCTGATCGAGCAGATGGAAGCCGCAGGCCTGGTATCAGCCATGGAAACCAACGGCAACCGTTCGGTACTGGTACCGGCACGCGAAGACTAAAGGCCGGCGGGGCGTGGCGCTGTCCGGCAAAAGGGCAGGCACGGCATGCCCTCTTTTTTCACATCTGATACTGCCATCGCCATGATTACCCACTCCCTGTCAGAACCTGCATATCGTCACGACCAGAGCGCCAAAACCGGTGTGCTGCTGATCAATCTGGGCACGCCTGATGCGCCGACCACCAAGGCCGTTCGCCCCTACCTCAAGCAGTTTTTGTCCGATCCGCGCGTGGTCGAGATTCCGCGCCTGCTGTGGTGGCCGATTCTGAACGGCATCATCCTCAACACCCGGCCAAAAAAGTCGGCAGAAAAATACGCCTCCATCTGGACTCAGGAAGGTTCTCCGTTACTGGTGCATACGCAAAAGCAATGCAAGCTGGTCAAGGGTTTGCTGGGAGAGCGCGGACAGCAGAATCTGGTGGTCGACTACGCCATGCGCTATGGCAATCCTTCGGTTGAAAGCGTGATCTGCCAGATGCGCGAGCGTGGTGTCGACCGCCTGCTGGTGGTGCCGCTGTATCCGCAGTATGCGGCCTCATCCAGCGGTACAGCGCTGGATGCCGTATTCACGACCCTGCTCAAGCAAAGGAATATGCTGGAAGTGCGCACGGTGCGTCATTTTCATGACCACCCCGGCTATATCGCCGCACTGGCGCAACGCGTATCTTCATACTGGCGCCAGAATGGCCGGCCGGACAAGCTGGTCATGAGTTTTCATGGCGTGCCCAAGTCTACGCTGATCAAGGGCGATCCTTATCATTGTGAATGTCTGAAAACCGGCCGCCTGCTAGCCGAAGCGCTCGAACTTGGCGCAGACGACTATATCGTCACCTTCCAGAGCCGTTTCGGCCGTGCCGAATGGCTGCAGCCCTATACCGCCCCTACCCTTAAGGCTCTGGGCAAGGCCGCAACCCGCCGCGTCGATGTGGTATGCCCGGGTTTTGTCGGTGACTGTCTGGAAACGCTGGAAGAAATCGCCATGGAAGGCAAGGAAGACTTCCTGATGGCCGGCGGTGGCGAGTACCGCTATATCGAATGCCTGAACGAAAGTCCGGTCTGGATAGATGCACTGGCAGACATTATTTGCCACAACCTGCCTGGATGGGAAAGAAACGACGATTTAGCAGGAAAAACGCGCATTAATATGGCAAAAAAATTAGGTGCTACGCAATAATATATTTATGTGCTATCCCCTTGAAAAGCAAAGATAAACGGCATTGACAGCACCATAGGTCGTTATCATAATCATTTGGTATCTGCAGGCGCATACATGTGTGGCGGCAGTGATCAAAAGTCTAACTCAGGGGAAACACCAATATGAACCATGTAGCTCGCCTTAGCCTGATTGCAGCAGCCGTAATGTCCTTGGCTGCATGTGGCAAACAAGAAGAAAAAGCGCCGGCCGATGCTTCGGCTCCAGCGGTTGCCAGTGGTGAAGTTGTCGTCAAGATCGGCCAGGTTTCACCGATGACCGGTCCGATTGCCCACTTGGGCAAGGATAATGAAGCCGGCGCCATTCTGGCGATCGAAGACCTGAATGCACAGGGCACCGAAATTGGCGGTCAGAAGGTTAAATTCGAACTGGTCTCCGAAGATGACCAGGCCGACCCGAAAATCGGCACCCAGGTTGCCCAGCGTCTGGTTGACGCCGGTGTGGTTGGTGTTGTCGGTCACCTGAACTCGGGTACGACGATTCCTGCGTCCAAGATCTATTCCGACGCCGGTATTCCGCAGATTTCCCCGTCTGCGACCAACCCCGACTACACCAAACAGGGTTTCAAAACCACCTTCCGCGTCATTGCCAATGACGTACAGCAAGGCAAGGCCTTGGGCGAGTTTGCCGTGGATGGCCTGAAGGCGAAGAAAGTCGCGATCATCGACGACCGTACCGCTTACGGTCAGGGTCTGGCTGACCAGTTCGAAGGCGCGGTCAAGGCCAAAGGCGGCCAGGTGGTCAAGCGCGAATTCACCACCAACACCGCGACCGACTTCAACGCTATTCTGACTTCGATCAAGGGCGCGCAGCCTGATGTGATCTTCTATGGCGGCATGGATGCACAAGCCGGCCCGCTGGCCAAGCAGATGCAGCGTCTGGGCATCAAAGCCAAGCTGATGGGTGGTGACGGCTGGCAGACCCCAGAGTTTGTCAAACTGGCTGGCGAATCGGCGGAAGGCCAGTATGCCGCAAGCCCGGGCCAGCCTAAGGAGAAGCTGCCAGGTTTTGCTTCTTTCAACGAAAAGTTCAAGAAGCGCTTCAATGGTCAGGAAATCCAGATTTACGCACCGTATGAATACGATGCTGTAATGGTGCTGGTGGATGCGATGAAACGCGCCGGTTCGACAGATCCTAAAGTCTACCTGCCGGAAGTGGGCAAAACCCAGCATAAGGGCGTGACCGGCGATGTATCGTTCGACCCGCAAGGCGATGTTAACAACGGTTCGGTCACCGTGTATCAGGTCAAGAACGGCAAATGGGATGTACTGACCACGGTAGGCGGTGCCCCTGCTGCTGCACCAACTGCCAGCGCGGCCCAGTAAGCAAGGCTAAATATCCAACAGAAGCGACCCGCACGGGTCGCTTTTTTATTGCCGCGCGGATTTGCGAGAGCAAAAAGCATCCCGTATCAGCCGGCAACAAGATGTTTTCATTGCAAAAAAATAAAACGCCCACAATAAAATGCCAATAGGGTCTTGACGGGATGCTTGACTGCGATAATATGACATTGTCTGTATCTCGATTGTATCCAGTCGACCGTACACAGGCAGCACACTCATCCGTATGTTGCCGACCTGAATGACCAAAAGGCATTTTTGGTGCATGACCCTGGAAAAGTATTTTTAAATCATAATAAAGGGCATCCCATGCAGTTCTTCCGTCTTAGCCTGATCGCAGCCTCCATCATGACCCTCGCCGCTTGTGGCAAGGGGGGCGAAACCCAAAGTGCGGACGCCTCGGCGCCTGCTGCTGAAAGCGAACTGATCGTCAAGATTGGTTCGGCCAACCCGCTGACTGGCCCATTTGCACACTGGGGACGCGATAGCGACAATGGCGTGATTCTGGCCGTTGAAGAAGCCAATGCCGAAGGCGTGACTTTAGGCGGAAAAAAAGTCCGCTTCGAAGTTATGTCAGAAGATGACCAGGCTGACCCGAAAACCGCCACCCAAGTTGCCCAGCGTTTTCTTGATGCAGGCGTAAACGGCATTGTTGGTCACCTGACTTCCGGTGCGACCATCCCGGCATCGCGCATTTATTCGGATGCCGGCTTGCCCATGGTGGCAGCCTCGGTAACCAGCCCCAAGTTCACCCAGCAAGGTTATAGCAACACCTTCCGCATTATCGCCAACGATACCCAGCAAGGTGATGCGCTGGCCAAATTCGCTGTCGCCGACCTTAAAGCCAAGAATATTGCCATCATCGACGACCGTACGACTTATGGCCAAGGTCTGGCCGACGACTTTGCCAAGGCCGTGCAAGCTGCAGGTGGCAAGGTGGTTAAGCGCGAATACACCACCAATAGCGCCAGCGATTTCATGGCAATTCTGACCGCTATCAAAGGTGCCAATCCTGATCTGGTGTTCTATGGCGGCATGGATGCGCAAGCCGGCCCCATGGTCAAACAGATGCAGAAAATCGGCATCAAGGCCGCATTTATGGGGGCTGACGGCGTGAATACCGCCGAGTTTATCAAGCTGGCCGGTACTGCCGCCGAGGGGGTTTATTCTTCCAGTGCCGGAGCATCCAAAGATGTGATGCCAGGCTATGCCAGCTTTAATGAACGCTTTAACACCCGTTTCAAAGGCGATGTTCAAGCCTATGCACCGTACACCTACGATGCAACCCGTGTGCTGATCAGCGCGATGAAGCGTGCGGACTCGGCCGAGCCTGCCAAGTATTTGCCAGAACTGCCTAAAACCCAGCTTGACGGTGTCACCGGCACGATCGCCTTTGATGCCAAGGGTGATATCAAGCAAGGCTTGGTGACCCTGTACCAGTTGAAAGATGGCAAGTGGCAGACGGTGGGCGCACCCGCCAAGCCCGCAGCCTCTGCCGCCCAGTAAGGACGATGCACTAACGCGCAAGCCGGCCCTGCCTGTTTCAAGGCAGGGCTTTTTTCATTTTTCTCTCAGCTGCCGGCTTTCCATAGCGGCAACAATCTCCAGAATATGGCGTCCTGTTTCCAGCGGATGCTCCAGTGGAAACAGGTGTGAACCGGCCTGGTGCTCAACACTCAGACCGAAGTGGCGTTGCATCCAGCGCAAGTCGCCGCGCTTTAATACCCCGGACTGGGTGCCGGCCACAAACACGCCTGGCACTTTAAGCTGACCGCGATAGCGAGGGTGATCATGTGGCAAGGTGGTATAAATAGCGTGTTCTATGGCGGGGCGAAACTTCAGCCTCACCCCGCCCTTTTCATTGCTTTCACTGCCGTGGCGCGCATAATCGGCCAAACATTCCGAATCCCAGCGGGCAAACAAGGCCTTGCGCGCGAAGTAGTCGTGCATCATGTCGGTCTCGGCCCAGTTATCACGCCGCTGCAAGGTGTTTTTTCCCGGCGTCAGCTTATGGATAAAGCCCAGCTTCTTGGCTAGCCAAATGCCGCGCGAGCGCAAAGGCCCCATCAGCGGAGAATCCAGAATCACAATGCCCTTGAATAAATCCGGCCGGGCAATGGCGGCATAAAACAGCAAAAATCCACCCAATGAATGCCCCACGCCATAGACTGCCGCCGGATAGTGCTCCTCTATATAGGCAACGGTTTCACGTACCAGATGCGGCCAGCAGTCACTAACCGGAAACAGCGGGTTATGGCCTATCGTATCCAGGTAGCCGACGGTATGGTGTTGCTCGAGTACGGCCAGCATTTTGCGGTAAATACTGGCCGGGAAACTGTTGGCATGAGCAAAGTGTATGGCGGGCAGAATCGTGTCCTTTGTTTTGATGATGCTATTGGCGTGCATATTAATCTATGCACAGATGATGCATAGCAATATAATTAAATTTACAATGCATAGCTAGCCACCCAAACTCGGAAAACTCATGCTTCAAGCCTCAGCCAAAACGCCTCCGACTACCCGGTCAAGATTTCATGGCGTACGCGGCAAGATGCTTGCCGTTGCCATTTTGCTTGCGCTGGGCATTATGGCGCTGATGCTAGGTGCTGGCGCGATGTTGATGGAGCGGGTGCGCGTACATTTTGCCACGTCCTATATCAGCAGCCACGTTGAGTTGAAGCGGCTAAACCTGTTCATTCCCGTCCAGCGCGAGCTTGTTCTGGCTCAAAAAATGGCTGACTCGCCAGCCACCCGTGCATTTATGCGCGATGATGCCAACCCCTCGCTTCAGAAGCCTTTTTTTGCCGATGCGGAATCCTTTCGCAAGCTGTTTACCGACCACTCTTACTTTGTCAGCAGCGCACAATCCAAGCACTTCTTTTTCAATGATGACATCAAGCCTTTTAGCGCGCAGCCACGCTATAAGCTGTCATCGACGACACCTGCCGACTCATGGTTTTTTTCCAGCCTCAAACGGGCTGATGCGCTCAATCTGAATGTGAATCATGATGAGCATATGAAGGTGACCAAGGTCTGGATCAATGTCATGGTCACCGAGGGCGGGCGCCATCTGGGTATAGTAGGTACCGGACTCGATCTGACCCGGTTCTTGCATGACTATGTCCGCAATAGCTTGCCTGGCGTCAGTAGCTTGATAATCGACCGTCAGGGCGCGATTCTGGCTCACGCCAACCCCGCACGCATTGCCTACAATCTGGCAGGCAAAAAGGCACTGGACAGGCAGATGCTTGCGTATTACCTCACGGGGGATGGCGATGCGGCGGCGCTGAGCGAGGCATTGCGACGCTTGCAGGCTGGCAGCTCCAGTCTGGAATCCCTGCCGGTCACACTGGATGGCAAGCCGCAAATTCTGGCATTGGCCATGTTGCCGGAGCTGGAATGGTTCACTGTGTCCGCGATCGACCCGATGGCTGGCCACCTGATCGATAGCAAGCTGCTATGGGGTATGGCTACTGCCATCCTGCTGCTGGTTTTGCTGACATTGCTGCTATTGATGCTGGGCGTGGATCATCTGGTACTCAAGCCGATAGCCCGGTTGACGGGCAATGTCAGGCAATTGGCTGCCGGCAATTATGATGTCAAATCTGCCATGGCGCGCAATGACGAGATTGGCGAGCTGGCGCATGTTTTTGACGAGATGGCCCAGCAAGTCCGCACCCATACGCTGGAGTTGGAGGACAAAGTCAGCGAGCGCACCTTGTTGCTCAGTCGTGCCAATAGCGAAATGGCCGAGGCACATAAAAAAATTAGCGACAATATCCGTTACGCCAGCCTGATTCAGCATGGCATCTTGCCGGATCGCGCGCTGCAACAGACGCTGGCACAGCAGCATGCCCTGCTATGGTTGCCGCGCGATGTCGTCAGCGGCGATTTATATATCTTTGTGCCGACCCGAAGCGGTTATCTGTTCGGCCTGATCGATTGTGCCGGTCATGGCGTCTCCGCCGCCTTAATGACCATGCTGGCGCATGCCGCTTTTCAGAATGCGCTGGTCGACGGTTCGGCCGACGATCCGGCCGGCCTGCTGATGCGCATGGATGCCTTAGCGCGTACGCGCTTCAGTAGCGATGCGGTTGCCACGCGCATCAGCAGCACTATGGATGCTGCTTTTTGCCATATAGACCGGCAGGCCGGCAGCTTGACCTTTGCCGGTGCCCATATGGATCTTTATTGCGTCGATGCCTCAGGCGTTCATGTCGTACGCGGCGCTCGCCGGGCGCTGGGTGAAAAGCGCGTGGTAGAGGCGATCAACCATACCCTGCCGCTTAGCACTGAGCTCTCTCTTTATCTGAGCAGCGACGGCCTGCTTGACCAGAATGGCGGCGAAGCAGGCTATGGTTTTGGCCGCCGTCGCTTCGAGGCTGTGCTGGCCCAGTTGCAGGCCCTGCCCTGGACTGAGCGAAGTGCTTATTTGCAAAAGGTATTGACTGATTATCAACAAGCCTTGCCACAAATGGATGATATTGCCGTTTTTGGCGTTGATGCGAGCCTGCCCCTGCCCTGTGAGGACTAAAAATGAAACCACAAGACCTGCTTGCGCTACGCGAGACATTCGATAGCAACGCTATCTTGCTCAGTTTTAACGGGCTGTTTTCTGCCACATTGATCGAAGAAATCGGTCAGGCGTTGCGCCGCCATCTTGAGGCGCTGGAGGCCTCATCCTCTTCCATTGCCGATGTATTCAGCATTTACATTGAGCTGACGCAGAATATACGCCATTATTCGCGGCAAAAAGGTTTGCCCGATGCCATGGCCAGCGGCACGGTTGTGATTTCGCATCGCAGCGACGGCCATTATGAAGTCTGTGCCGGCAATGTGCTCCATCTTGCCGATGGTGAAGCGCTGTGCCGCCATGTCGAGCAACTGGCCGGGATGGATAAAGCAGAACTGAAAGCCGCCTACAAGCTGCAACTGCGTGCACCACGCGAAGCTGGTGCGACGACTGGCGCAGGGCTAGGCCTGATCGATATGGCGCGCAAATCCAGCCAGCCGCCGGCAGCGGCCTTGCAAGTACTGGATGAGCAATACGGTTTTTTCAGCCTGCAGATCGTTATTTGAAACAGGACGGTGATTCATATGCTCGACCTTAATATCCCTGCAACGACATCGACGCCGTGCATCCGTACAGACACCGCCCGCGGCGTGCTGCATATGTCGGGGGACTCTTACCCGGAAAATGCATTCGAATTTTTTCAGCCAGTTCTTGACTGGGTCCAAGCCTATCTCGGCGATAGCAGCCTGCCTTTGCAACTGGATATCGGCTTGCTCTACCTCAATACCAGCAGCATTCGCATCATGATGGATATTTTCGATAGTGCCGAAGAGGCATTTGTTGCGGGGCGCGATATCCGCCTGGTCTGGCATTACCAGCCAGAGAACGAGCGGGTGGCCGAACTGGCGGAGGAGTTTAGCGAAGATTGCAGCTTCCCTTTTGAAATCATGGCGTACACAGGATAACCATCATGGCCAAGCCTGCCGATCTGGATGACACCATCCGCGCTTTGCTTGCAGACCCGCAATGGCAGGGGCATCCGCTCTATCAGGCGCTGGATGGCTTGTATAGCCTTTATTGCGCTCATACCGAACAGCTAGAGCGGATGACACGCATTTCCGACCGCTACCAGAAAGCCGAGCACGACCGGGGCATGAGCTACGCCGGGCGCCATGAGCAGCAAATGAAGCGACTGGAACGTTTGCTGCGCATTTCGGACCGCTACCAGCAATCGCTACAGCAACTGAATGAAGAGTTACGCCAGCAATCAGAACAAGACGAGCTGACGGGGCTTTATAATCGTCGCTATATGCAGGCCCGGCTACGCGAAGAACTGGCTCGCCAGCAGCGTGGTGGCCGGCCATTTTGCGTGGTACTGGGGGATGTCGACCATTTCAAGCGCATCAATGATGCTGCAGGCCATGAAACGGGCGATTTTGTACTGCAGCGGGTTGCCGATTTATTGCTGTCACGCCTGCGTCAAACCGACTACTGCGCCCGCTGGGGCGGCGAGGAGTTTCTGTTGCTATTGCCTATGACCGAGGCGGTGGAAGCAGAGATGCTGGTGCGCGATGTCATGCAAAAAATGGCGGGGATGCACATTACAGGCATGCCGGACGGCACAGTTTTATCGATGAGCTTCGGCATTGCCCAGTCCGGCTTGCCGGCCCTTGTAAGTATTGAGGCATTGATTGCCCAAGCTGATGCTGCCATGTATGCCGCTAAGCATGCAGGACGCAACCAGTTATCCCATGCCGATTAATGCGCTTGCAAGTTAGTCCCCTCGACGGGACAATGCGCGCATGCATATCTCTCTTTTTTTCAGCCGTTGGCAAACATTTTTCTTTGCCCTGATTGTCTTGCTTGGCAGCCTGTTCAGCCTGCCCGCTCATGCGCTAAGCCAGGATGATCTGCTCAGCCAGGAAAAGGCCTTTGCGCTTAAGGCTGAACGTCAGGGCGGCGTGGTGACGCTTAATTTCAATGTGGCACCCGGCTACTACCTATACCGCGAGCGCATTTCTGTCACCAGCGAACCGCCCGGCATGATAGGCGCGGCCGTATTTCCCGATGGCAAGCTTAAGGATGATCCTTATTTTGGCTTGCAGCGCATCTATACCGGCAAAGTTGCGGTCACCGTGCCTGTTTTGGCTCATGCACCCGAGGCACTGACACTCAAAGTCAAACTGCAAGGTTGCGCCGATGTCGGTGTGTGTTACCCGCCGGACACCCGCACCATCAAGCTGGGGCAATCTTGGCTGCCCGACTGGCTCGCCAAGCCCCAGACTCCACCCCCGGCAGGCATGACGGATAATGATCTGTCTGCACAAGGCTGGCTGGCGACGCTGTCCATGTTTTTTATCGCGGGGCTGGGAATGGCGCTGACCGCCTGCATGTATCCCCTGCTACCGATTATCTCGTCGCTGATTGCCGGCCAAGGGCACACGCTTACCCGACAGCGCGGCTTTGTCCTGTCATTCGCTTATGTCCAGGGTCTGGCCCTGACCTACACCGTTATCGGGGTGATTGCGGGGCTGACCGGTTCGCTGTTGACGGTCTGGCTGCAACAACCGGCGGTGATTTTGAGCGCCAGCTTGTTGCTGGTGGCTTTTGCCTTGTCCATGTTCGATCTTTACTCCATCCAGCTACCTGCCGCCTGGCAAAGCCGGCTAGCCAGCACCTCCAACCAGCTTAGCGGCGGCCAGCTGGCCACCGTCACGCTGATGGGAATGTTGTCGGCCTTGTTGATCGGACCTTGTGTCGCACCGCCACTGGCACTGGCGCTGGGTTATATCGGAGCAAGCGGGGATGCGGTACTGGGTGGAGCCGCACTCTATATGATGGCGCTGGGGCTGGGCCTGCCCTTGGTGCTGATCGGTACTTTTGGCGGCCATATTCTGCCGCGCGCCGGCGCGTGGATGAAAGTCGTCAAGGCTGGTTTTGGCGTGCTGATGCTTGCCTTGGCGCTTTATCTGGCGACGCCTTTTTTGCCGGCATTTCTGGTGCTGGGTCTCTGGGGTGCGCTGGCCATAGCTTGCGCGGTCTTTCTCAAGACTTTCGAGAGTTTGCCGCCCAATGCCGGCTACCGTAACAAGCTGGGCAAGGCGCTCGGTATCGTGCTGTTTCTCTTAGGTGCAGCCCAGCTTGTCGGCATGCTGGCCGGCGCCAGCAATCCGCGCCAGCCACTGGGCTTTCTGGCCGGACAAAAAGCAGATGCCGCAACAGCCGCCCAGCCCTGGCAAGACATTGCCAGCGTGGACGCGCTGGATCAGGCGCTGGCAGAAGCCAGGCTTGCCGGCAAACCTGTGATTGTCGACTTTTACGCCGACTGGTGTGTCAGTTGCAAAGAGCTGGAAGAAGTCACTTTTAAAGACCCTGCCGTCGTGGCAAAGCTAGCTGGTTTTATGCGCCTGCGCGCCGATGTCACGGCCAATAATGCCGACCATCAGGCACTGCTTAAGCGCTTTGGCTTGTTCGGCCCGCCCGGGCTGATCGTGTTTGATACCAAGGGCCAGCAACAGCCGGTTATCGTCGGTTTTGTGGATGGCCCCGCCCTGTTGCAACGCCTGCCCTGAGCGGCATACCTGCATAGCGAGAACCGGACTTCAAGTGTCCGGTTTTTTTCTTGCCCGCATGCCATGATAAATTCATTCCTGATCTGAACTTGACTGCCATGAACACCGACAAACAAAGCTTCAATGTGATGGCGGCCATCCGTATTGCCGCCGTACTGCTACTGCTGGCCGCCTGCCTTAAGGTGATCCAGCCTTTTCTTGGCGCACTGATCTGGGCATCGATCATTTCCATTGCGACCTGGCCCTACTACCGCTGGCTGGCCAAGCATATGGGCAACCGTGACAAACTGGCCGCCATCGCCATTGTGCTGATACTGATGATTGCCATTGCCGCGCCTATCAGCGTGATGGCCGTCAAACTGGCGCACAGTCTGCCAGACACCCAGACACTGGAAACCTTGGGGCACACCCCGATGCCGCATGCTCCAGCCTGGCTGGAAACCATTCCGTTGATCGGCCACAAGCTCAATGCGTTCTGGCTCTCGGTGCAAGCCGATGTGCCCGGTTTTATTGAAAAGCTGCGACCAACCGCCAATAAGGCCGCTTTGTGGATACTGGAGCAAGGGGCCAGCATCGGCTTTAGCCTGCTGGAAATCATTCTTGCCATCCTGATTTCCGGTCTTTTGCTGATTAATGGTGACAAGCTATGGGACGGCGCCAATCTTACCTTGCGCAAACTGGGCGGCGCACCGGCCGACGGTCTGGCTGAAGTGATTGCACGCACCGTGCGTGGCGTGTCCAACGGCGTGGTGGGTACGGCATTGGCGCAAACCATCTTGTGCGTCATCGGCCTGTTGATCGCCGGGATACCCGGTGCACTGGCGTTGGGTTTTTTGTGCTTTGTGTTTGCCGTTGCCCAGTTGCCAACGCTTCTGGTATGGCTGCCGGCAGCCGGCTGGCTGTTTTACGTGGGCGACAACAATTACGGCATCTTCCTGTTGCTGTGGGGCTTCTTGCTGGTCAACACCGTCGACAATGTCTTGCGCCCTTTACTGATAAGCCAGGGCGCACAAATGCCCCTGTTCGTGATTTTTATGGGGGTGATGGGCGGCCTTCTGGCCTGGGGCGTGATCGGGCTCTTTATCGGGCCGACCTTGCTGGCCGTTGCGCTAACTATCTACCGCCACTGGTTGGGTGAGAGCGACTGATGTCCCTCGTGGCAGCTGCATCCTGTTCCTGCATCCTTTAAATGCGACGCCATTGTTGTTCACTCAGATCCGTCAGGCAAGTCAATCTAAATCACATGCCATGCTCAGGGGCTTGATTCTCTTGCCGTTGGCTTTTCAAGACAGCCTCTAAGTTCCTCTTGCCTGATGCAGAACAGCCCGGAGTTCTCCGGGCTGTTTTATGACTATACGCCACTGCTATAAAGCTCAGCTGGCGGCTGGGCAGAAGCCGGCCATGCCCCAGCCATTGCTCTTCTTACGACGGTATTATCCGGACACAGTTCATCAGGCCCGGTCTTCACCATCTCTGCTGGGCCCTGCGGCCGCATCCCGGAGAAATCTGGCATTTCTAGCCATTGGACATGCCCATCAAACAAGCTCCAATGCAAGTGCAGTGGCCTCACCCCCGCCTATGCACAGGCTGGCCACGCCGCGTTTGCCTCCCGTTTGTTGCAGCGCCGACACCAGCGTCACCAGAATGCGTGCGCCGGAGGCACCGATCGGATGGCCCAGCGCGCAAGCGCCGCCACGGATATTGACCTTGTCGTGCGGCAGATCAAGTTCCAGCATGGCCGCCATGGCGACCACGGCAAAAGCTTCATTCACTTCAAACAGGTCCACGTCTGCCACGCTCCAGCCGGTCTTGGCCAGCAGTTTTTGTATTGCACCGACCGGTGCCGTGGTAAACCAGGCCGGCTCCTGCGCATGCGTGGCATGCGCCACGATGCGTGCCAGCGGGGTTAGGCCGCGCGCCATGGCTTCGCTTTGGCGCATCAGCACCACGGCTGCCGCCCCGTCCGAGATGGAGCTGGCGTTCGCTGCAGTCACGGTACCGTCTTTTTTGAATGCTGGCTTAAGCGTGGCGATTTTGTCGGCACTGGCTTTGAGCGGTTGCTCGTCCACACTTTGCACCTGCTCGCCCTTGCGGCTGGCTACGGTGACCGGCGCGATTTCAGCGCCAAAGACGCCGGCTTCGACTGCGGCCTGGGCGCGCATCAGCGATGCTATGGCATAGGCGTCCTGTGCCTGCCGGCTAAAGCCGTATTTTTCGGCACACAATTCGGCAAATACGCCCATCAGCGTACCCTTGTCGTAAGCATCCTCCAGCCCGTCAAGAAACATATGATCCTTGATTTCGCCATGGCCAAGCCTGAAGCCGGTGCGCGCCTTGGGCACCACATAGGGTGCATTGCTCATGCTCTCCATGCCGCCGGCGACCATCACATCCGCCGAACCGGCCTTGAGCATATCGTGCGCCAGCATCACCGCCTTCATGCCCGAGCCGCACATCTTGTTCAGCGTGGTGCAATTGACCGCATCCGGTAAGCCGGCGCCACGCGAGGCCTGACGTGCCGGTGCCTGGCCCTGCCCTGCGCCCAGCACATTGCCCATGATGACTTCCTCGACAGACTCCGGCGCAAGGCCGGCGCGCGCAACAGCCGCACGAATGGCCACCGCCCCCAGTTCGCTGGCACTAAGGCCAGCAAACATGCCCTGAAAACCGCCCATGGCGGTGCGCGCCATGCCGACAATTACGATAGGGTCTTGCTGCATTGCTTTCTCCTTGTTGTCTTGCGGCCCATGCCGCGCGTGATGGTCATAAACCATAAGTAATGCTGGCGCTCATCGTCTGTTTGCGGGGCATCAGGCCGGCACATCGCCGGTACGCCGCGCCATAAAGTGTTCGCACTGCGCCTTGAGCTGGCCGATTTCACCCAGCACCAGGCGGATATCATCCATTTGCGTGCGCAGTTGTTGCTCGCGTTTTTCCAGCTTTTTCACGAATTCCATCAGTTGCGGCTCGTCGTCGCTGGCCGCGTCATACAGGCTGAACAATTCGTGGATTTCCTGTAGCGACAAGCCAATGCGCTTGCCGCGCAGCGTCAGCAACAGGCGCACGCGGTCGCGCCGGGTATAGATGCGCCGCTGCCCGTCGCGCTCGGGGCTGAGCAGGCCCTGATCCTCGTAAAAACGCAGCGCACGGGTGGTGATATCAAATTCTTCGGCCAGCTCGCTGATGCTGAATGTGGTCTTGCGTGCCACTTGTTTCATAGGTGCTTTCCTTTTACCCAAGTGTGTATCTAAAACAACAGTGCTTTACGTTAACGTCAAGATAACACAAAAGCATGTTGACGTTAACGTAAGCGGCAATTAATTTGAAATGGCAAAAAGGCAAGCGACCAGAGGACTCCTTATGAACATCAGCACGGCAGGCGTAATCGGCGCCGGCACCATGGGTAACGGCATCGCCCAGACGCTGGCCATGCACGGCATTGAAGTCAGGCTTTGCGATATCAGCGAAGACGCCCTCACCCGCGCCCTGACAACGATACGCCACAGCCTGTCGCGCATGGCGCAAAAAGGGCTGCTGGCCGAATCAGCCATCGATGCGATCCTGGCCCGCATCCATGGCAGCACCGATCTGGACAGCCTGCGTTCGGTCCAGATCGTGATCGAAGCGGCCAGCGAAGACCTGGCTGTAAAAGAGCAGATCTTTCGCCAGCTTGATGCCATCGTGTCGCCTCAGACCTTGCTGGCCTCCAACACCTCGTCCATTTCGCTGACCCGCATCGCATCCTGGGTCACCCAGCCCGGACGGGTCATCGGCATGCATTTCATGAACCCGGTGCCGCTGATGCAGCTGGTTGAAGTCATCCGTGCACGGCAAAGCAGCGACGCCAGTTGCGCCGCCGTGATGGCGCTATCAAGGACGCTGGGCAAAACGCCGGTCGAAGTGAAGGACGGCGTGGGCTTTGTCTCCAACCGCATCCTGATGCCGATGATTAATGAGGCGGCGTTCACCGTGTATGAAGGCATTGCCAGTGCAGCTGATGTGGATACGGTGATGAAGCTGGGCATGAACCACCCGATCGGCCCCCTGGCGCTGGCCGACCTGATCGGGCTGGACACCTGCCTTGCCATCATGGACATCCTGCACACCGAGTTTCGCGACAGTAAATACCGCGCCTGCCCCTTGCTTGTGCAACTGGTCGCCGCCGGCCAGCTGGGGCGCAAGAGCGGACACGGCTTTTATCCTTATTAAGCGCTGTTTTTCCCGCAACCTTCCACCACCCAGACCCGCGCCGCCACGCATGCGAGTGGGCATGAGGAGACAAAGACATGGAAATCGCGTCCACCCCGCAGCAGGCGCTGCCGGACACCTTCCCCAAGTATCTGTTGCATCACGCCCGGGTCCGCCCGACGCGTCCGGCCTTAAGGGAAAAGGATCTGGGCATCTGGCAAACGCTGAGCTGGCATGATGTCGAGCAGGAGGTGCGCGCGCTGGCGCTGGGCTTGCAATCGCTGGGCCTTGGCCGTGGCGACCGCCTCGCCATCATCGGGGATAACCGCCCGCGCCTGTATATGAGCATGCTGGCAGCCCAGTGCCTTGGCGCCATTCCCGTTCCCCTGTATCAGGATGCCATTGCCAGTGAAATGGCCTTTGTGCTGGCCGATGCCGGCGCAAAAATTGCCGTGGTGGAAGATCAGGAACAGGTGGATAAGCTGCTGGAAGTCGAAGCACAGTGCCCGCAACTGGAAAACATCGTCTATGACGATGCCCGAGGCCTGCGCCACTACCTGAACGACAAGCTGCACGACATCGCCGAAGTGCTGGGCAGTGGCCGGGTATTGAACGATAGCAAGCCGCAACTGTTTACCGAGCTTGTCGCGCAAAGCCAGGCCGCGGATATGGCCATCATGTTGTACACCTCGGGCACCACAGGCACCCCCAAGGGCGTGGTGCACACCCATGGCAGCATGGTGACCACCGCACGCAATGCGGCAGAACTTGAGGGGCTGACCGAAGACGAAGAGGTGCTGGCCTATCTGCCCATGGCCTGGGTGGGCGACAACCTGTTTTCCTACGCCCAGTCGCTGGTTACCGGCTTTTGTGTCGCCTGTCCCGAGTCGTCCGACACGGTCATGACCGATCTGAGAGAAATCGGCCCGACCTATTATTTTGCGCCGCCGCGCGTGTTCGAGAATCTGCTGACCCAGATTATGATACGCATGGAGGACGCCAGCCCCATCAAGCACAGCCTGTTCCACTATTTTATGGAGCATGCACGCCGCGTCGGCACCGATATTCTGGAGGGCCGGCCGGTGGGTTTCTGGGACCGCGTCGGCTACCGCCTGGGCGAGGCGCTCATCTACGGCCCGGTCAAAAATGTGCTGGGCTTTTCCCGCCTGAAGCTTGCCTATACCGCCGGTGAAGCTATCGGCCCCGAGCTGTTCGACTTCTTTCGCGCCATCGGCATCAATATCAAGCAGCTGTACGGCCAGACCGAGGCTTATGTCATGGTCTGCGTGCAGGCCAACGACAAGGTCAGGCCGGATACGGTCGGCGTCCCTGCGCCCGGCGTCGAAGTCAAAATTTCCGACAGCGGCGAAGTCCTGTTTCGTGGCCCCGGCACCTTTCACAGCTACTGGAAACGTGATGATGCCACGGCAGACACGCGCACGGCTGACGGCTGGGTACATACCGGGGATGCCGGCTATTTCGACGACGACGGCCAGCTCAAAATCATAGACCGCGCCAAGGATGTCGGCCGCCTGTCCGATGGCAGCCTGTTCGTGCCCAAGCTGCTGGAAAACAAGCTCAAATTCTTCCAGCACATCAAGGAAGTGGTGGCTTTTGGCGATGGCCGTGATTTTGCCACCGCCTTTATCAATATCGACCTGAGCGCGGTGGGAAGCTGGGCCGAAAAGCGCGGCATGGCCTACACCGGCTACACCGATCTGGCGGCGCAAGCGCCGGTTTATGCGCTGCTGCGCGAGTGCATAGAAAAGATGAACCGCTCTTTGGCAAACGATCCGCGCCTGGCCGGCTCGCAGATCAAGCGCTTTTTGGTACTGCATAAAGAACTGGATGCCGACGATGGCGAGCTGACGCGCACCCGAAAGGTCAAGCGCAAGTTTATTGCCGAGCGTTACAGCAGCCTGA